>QNXT01000290.1 GCA_003973505.1 Bacteroidota bacterium | reverse complement strand
AGCCCGATTTAATTGACGTTTGGTTCGATTCAGGATCAATGCCTTATGCACAATACCACTATCCATTTGAGAATAAAGATAAATTTATTGGGGGTAAATTCCCAGCCGACTTTATTGCAGAGGGAGTTGACCAAACACGTGGCTGGTTCTTTACTTTACACGCCATTGCCACCATGGTTTTTGATTCGGTAGCCTATAAAAATGTGATTTCTAACGGACTTGTACTTGATAAAAAAGGGAACAAAATGTCCAAACGTTTGGGTAATGGCGTAGATCCATTCTCGACATTAGAAAAATACGGTCCCGATGCTACTCGATGGTATATGATTACCAATGCACAACCTTGGGACAACCTTAAATTCAATATTGAAGGTATTGGCGAAGTGCAGCGTAAATTCTTCGGAACACTTTATAATACATACTCTTTCTTTGCATTATATGCCAATATTGATGGCTTTACTTATAGCGAAGAGGATATTGCATTTGAGGACCGTCCAGAGATTGACCGTTGGATTCTATCTGAATTGAATAGCCTTATCATAAAAACTAAAAATGCATTCGAAAACTACGAACCTACTCGTGCAGGTCGGGGCATTCAAAGTTTTGTAGATGAGCATTTAAGTAATTGGTATGTACGTTTGTCACGCCGCCGGTTCTGGAAAGGCGATTATACAGAGGATAAGATTTCAGCTTACCAAACACTGTATAAATGTCTGACTACAGTAGCACAATTGGCTTCCCCCATAGCACCATTCTTTATGGATCGTTTATATCAGGATTTGAATTCGATTAGTCATAAAGATGAAGCTACCTCTGTTCACTTAACCGATTTATATCAGGCAGACGAATCGCAAATTGATAAGAAATTGGAAGAACGTATGCAAATGGCACAAACGCTTTCATCCATGATTTTATCGCTTCGTAAGTCGAGCAAAAACCGTGTGCGTCAGCCATTGAATAAAGTAATGATTCCGGTAAAAGACGAGGAAATGCGTTCACAATTGGAGTTGATTCGTGATTTGATATTGGCTGAAACCAATGTGAAAACCATGGAGTTTATCACTGAGGATGCCGACATTTTAGTGAAGAAAATTAAGCCCAATTTCAAAACTTTGGGGCCAAAATATGGCAAATTGATGAAGCAAATTGTGGCCGCAGTAAATCAATTTAAAGCTGAAGATATTCAGAAAATTGAAGCTAATGGCGAATATGATTTGGTGATTGATGGTAATAAGGTAAAACTGTCTATTGAGGATGTGGAAATTACCACTCAGGACATCCCAGGTTGGGCTGTAGCAACAATTGGCAAACTTACCGTAGCTCTTGATATTACGCTTACACCCGAACTTTTAAGCGAAGGCTTAGCCCGTGAGCTTGTAAACCGCATTCAGAATTTACGTAAGGATAAAGGATTCGATGTGGTGGATAAAATTGAAGTAAAAATCATAGGAAATCAACAATTGAAAGATAGTATTGAGCAAAATTTTGATTATATTTGCTCAGAAACACTAGCAGAACAGTTTTCTGTGGTTGATCAAATTGAGGGTGAGGTTGAAGTTCTTGACTTAACAAATGAAGTTCAAACCACCATATCAATCAATAAGCTTTAATTAACAATAAAAGATATTTATTATGGAAAATAGCAAAACGAAAACCAGATATAGCGATGAGGAATTAGAAGAATTCAAACAAATTATTCTAAAAAAATTAGAGGATGCTAAAGCTGACTTGAAATTGCTCATCGATGCATATACCAACCATAATGAGAATGGAACCAATGATACCTCTCCAAGCTTCAAAGTATTGGAAGAGGGTAATATGGTACGTTCGAAAGAAGAAAACGCACAAATGGCAGCACGTCAGCAAAAGTTTATCAAAAGTTTGGAAAATGCATTAATTCGTATTGAGAACAAAACCTATGGCGTTTGTCGCGAGACTGGAAAGTTGATTTCAAAAGAACGCTTACGTAGTGTACCTCATGCTACTTTAAGCATTGATGCAAAACTTCGTCAGAAGTAAATAACATTAATTATATCAGAATATTACAACCGATTAAATGGTTAGAATGTAAAAACAGAATATGGAGCAGATTATTGCTTTAACTTCCGTTTACACCTTCTAACCATTTTATTTTTATAAAAACAAACGAATTGAAACGTGCAGCCTTAATCATATTTTTAGTGCTTTTAGTCGATCAGGTTTCCAAGATTTGGATTAAAACAAGCATGCCATTGGGTGATCAATTTCCCGTAATAGGAGATTGGTTCTATATTCATTTTGTTGAAAATAATGGGATGGCCTTTGGGTGGAATTTTGGAGGTAACTATGGAAAACTCTTTCTTAGTCTTTTTCGGCTTGTTGCCATTGGAGGCATAGGTTATTACCTCTATAAAATCATTCAAACTAAGAAAAATACTTTATTAGTCGTAAGCATCTCCCTAATATTTGCTGGAGCTTTAGGAAACATTATTGACAGTCTTTTTTATGGACTCATTTTCGAGGCAAGTGGACCATTCCATATTGCGCAAATGTTTCCCGAAGATGGAGGTTATGCCGGACTTTTTCATGGTAAAGTAGTAGATATGCTATACTTTCCATTAATTGATGGCTTTTATCCCGATTGGGTTCCATTTATTGGGGGTGATTATTTTGCATTTTTCCGCCCTGTATTTAATGTAGCCGATTCATCTATTACCATTGGAGTTGCTTTACTCATTCTTTTTCAACGACAGTTTTTCTCTGAAACTCAGATTGAAGAAGTAATAGAAAGTGAGAGCAGTAATCAGAACGAAAACGCAAAGGATAATAACGAACAGTAAGCATGTCTTTCAAAAGAACAATCATTCTGGCAAACGGGACTTTCCCAAAATCGAAGCATCTTCTTGATATGCTGGATTCTACTGAATCACAAATAATCTGCTGCGATGGAGCCGTTAATAAACTCTTAAAAAGTGGCAGAAAACCCAGCCTGATTATTGGAGATTTGGATTCGGTTTCCCAAGAGCATAAAGAAGAGTTCAAAGATATTATTGTTCAAATAGCCGATCAAAATACCAACGACCTTACTAAAGCTGTAAATTGGTGCGTTGCAAATAATATTGAGGAGGTAATTATTTTGGGAGCCACAGGTGAGCGTGAAGACCATACCATTGGAAATATCGCCTTGCTAAGCGAATACCACAAAAGAATAAAAGTTAGCATGCATACCGACAATGGGGTTTTTATTCCCATTTCTCAGAGCACTACATTTGAAGTAGAAAAAGGCAGGCAGATATCTCTTTTTTCTTTAAATCCAAATCTTGAAATCAGTTCCAAAGGTTTAAAATACCCATTAGATAAATTGGCATTAAAAGGTTGGTGGATGGGCACTTTAAATGAAGCCATAGAAAACGAATTCCAAATTAATTTTGAGGGAGAATCAGCCGTGATTGTTTATATACTCGAAAAAGAGTAGTTATACCAAATTAATATCAAAACACCCTATAAATTCGTTATCTTTTTCCCTTTTACTTCGCCTTAAAAGTGAACCATAGCTCAGGCTATGCTTAACTTTTCGAGTCTCGTTAAAGAAAAAAATATTTAGAATTTATATAGGGCCTTTCAATATTAAATTGGTATTAATGCCTAGAATTATAAATAATCCGACTTAATCAATTCGACAAACTCACTAAGAATCATTGCCGTTGCACCCCAAACTTCCAAGCCCATTACATTATAATAGGGTGCTGTGCGATTGATTCCACTAGTGCTGGTGTGAAACACCTTTCTTTTAATATTTTCTATATCCAGCAATTGCGATAAAGGAACCTCCACAACTTCTTCCACCTCATCAGGATTTATTTTATAAATGGGTTTTTCTTTTAGCACACCCACTATCGGACATACATCAAAATGCGTTGGGGGAATAAATAGATTACTTAATTGTCCAATAACCTCAATTTTATCGGGAGAAATTCCAATTTCTTCCTCCGTCTCCCGCAATGCCGTTGCAATCGCATTTTCGTCATGGTCATCTACCCTACCCCCTGGCAGTGAAACTTGTCCCCGATGTACTTTCAGTGCTGATGATCGTTTGGTGAGAATAATACTTAACGATTCCGAAAAGGGATTTAACAAAAGTAAAACAGCACTCCTCTTAGGTCGCTGCTTTGAATCTCTTTTAAGAATCTCCTCCTTTCGAAACTCTGGAGCCATTAATAATTGCGCATCGAGTCCTAGCAATGGTGTTTGTAAACACTGTTTAATCTTTTCGAGTTGATTCATCTGATTATTTCAAAATGGCATTCAACTCCAGTTTATCCACCGACCAACAAGTTGAATCACAAACTTTTTTATGATGTGTATATAACTTCCCTCCATCAATTACATAAATGGTTTTCTCGTTTTGCAAATATTTCGCCTTGACACTCCAACGTTTATCCACGGGCAAATAGTAACTTAATTGATCGGCCCAAGCTGTATCACGAAACCTTAAAACCTGATCATCAACATAACCTTCATACACTTCAAACGGCACATATTTAACCTTTGAACTTATGCTAAAATTAATCAGCACCTCAGCCTCTGTTGGTTGAATCGTATTACAATCATTATAGTCGTAAGTACCACAATCTTCCACATTAGGCAAATCGGATCGGACTGCATCGCAGGAAAATAACAACAGCGTAAGACCAAAACTACATACTGCAAAAAATTTAATTATTCCATCCATATCAACTCAAATCTTTTAGGTTTTTTAATAAATTGAAAACGATAGCCTATACCTACACTAAATTTATGATTGGAAATACCGTTCAATTTATAGGGTGTATATTCATAGCCTACAATAAAACACAGAGGATTAAGCTCAATATTTAATCCAAGCTTTGGCACAAACGCCACGGAAGGTTTCAATTTAGTTCGAACACCATTATAACCCCCTAACATAAATTGAGCACCAAGCCCTGCATACAGACTCATATTCATCATTTCAAGTTTTACCGGAAAGCTTTTCAGTGCAGCAAATTCCAGAAAATTACGACCTTCCCACAATTGCAAATAAGTGCCGTCCGATTCTTCAAATAAAACAGCTTTCTTTTTAAAACGTGTTCCAAAATTCAGTTCAAAACCCATATTGTATTTTGCATCTTCCAATCCTAGTCCAAAGCTATAAAAAGCATCATCACCATTAAAACTAGTGGCTGCATGAGTGCTTATAGCATCAAAAAAAGGCATCAAACCACTACTATAACCTTCGGATTTCATTTTCGCTACAAAGTCTTTATCCCCTACAGAATAAGCTATGTTAAGTGGATTATAGCGATTGTTTTTCGTGGAAATAAGAGAGGGGTTTTTTGGCTTCAATTTTTCAAAAGCATATTTATTTTTATTGAGCAGAGCCCACGAAAAGGGCTCATACTTTGTTTTGATGGCAGTATTCACATCAGCATGATGGACTAATAAGAAATCAAACATCACCGAATCGTTTTGCTGAATCGCAATGGATAGAGGACTATCACCCGTCTCGGTCAATCGATTGATATTGGCTCCTTTTTTCAATAATATGGATGCAATAGCAGTATCGCCAATCAAACAGGAAACAAATAATGGACTGATTTTTTCATAAGTAAGCAAATCAGGCTTTGCACCATAGAATAAAAGCATATCGGCCATATAATAATCATCAATAGCTACAGAATAATGCAAAGCCGTGGCCCAATATTGATCACGGTCGTTGGTATTTGCACCACTTCGGGCTAAAAATTCAGCAATATCAAAATATCCATTATAGCATGCACACATCAATGGCGTGAAACCATCATCCAGACTGTAATCCATATCAGCCCCATTAAAAACCAACACTTTTACAATATCCAAATGATTGTTTTGAACAGCATAATAAAGGGCCGTTCCCGAATTAGCATCACGAAAATCAAGATTTGGATCTTTCTTTAGGATTTGTATCAAGGAGTCTAAATTCCCTTCAGCAGCAACCTCAATCAATGCATAGTTTAATTCAACATTCTTTTGTGCATCTAAAGAGCTGCTCAATGTAAACAAAAGAATAAATACAATAAATATTTTATACATGCTTTATATTCTGAGGGATAGCTAAAAATTCGAAACCCAATTTACTAAAATAATCCAATGTACCTTTTAAAGCATAAATCATTCGCTCTTTCGCTTTAATACTATCATGAAAGACAATAATTGAGCCACTTTTGGAATGTTTGATTACATTTTTTAAACATATTTCTGGAGAAATATTTACATCAAAATCACCACTCAAAACAGACCATAATACAATTTGATATTTCTTTTTTATCTCTTGAATTTGTCGCGGACGAATACGACCATATGGAGGTCGGAAAAGAGTGCTCTTAATAAGCTGATTGGCCAAAACAATATTTCTATAATAAGCCGTATCGCCATTTTTTGTTCCATTAAGGTGGTTATAAGTATGATTTCCAACCCGATGACCTTCATCCAGAACACGCTCAAGCAAATTGGGATATCGAGAAACATTTTCACCCACCATAAAGAAAGTGGCTTTTGCATTATAGGCTTTCAACAAATCCAAAACTTCGGGAGTAACTTCTGGAACAGGACCATCGTCAAATGTCAAATAAATCCGTTTTTCATTCTTTGGCAATTTCCATAGAATGGATTTCTTAGAAAACTCAGTGAGAATGAAAGGCGATTTTACGAGATACATCGGAATTGCTACTTATTGAGTGAAAACTACATGTTTTGAAATACTTTTTCCAAATGAAGATCAAATTCATAACGCAGACCCTTAATTTTATCAAAGTTGTCTGCACTAAGCTGCGAAGCAAGCATTACTCTTGATAATTTTTTAATATCTCGCGCTAGCGTTTTCACTTCCTCATCAATTATTTCCCCTTCCACAATGAGAATGAAATCGATGTGTTTAAACTGTGGAATCAACCTTTTACTTACATCTTTATTGGCCAACAAATAATAATTAACCATATTATCATCGTCGATATAAGTATAAAGAGAGTAGGTAAACTCTTCTCCATTATTGGAAAAGCGAAAGGCCTCAACCCTTCTAAAGTTCATATTAAGATGCTTATTAAGATCGAAAACCAATTGATAATCATTAATGGAACTACTGATACCTAGATAGTAATATTCATTATCGTCCTCATAATCGAGTTGTAGTTTTTTTACCATTTTATCACAAATTATATCTTAATAAGTCGTCTATTAATGACGGTCAAAATTATTGATTTTTTACGTAGTTTTGTGAGGAATTTAAAAATAACATTTCGATGATTAACAATATACTATTGGGTTTCATGGGCGGTTACGAAGTTGTCATTGTATTAGTGATAATTGTACTGCTTTTTGGTGGACGTAAAATTCCTGAATTAATGAGGGGTGTTGGAAAAGGCATCAAAGAATTTAAAGAGGGGACGAAGGAAGCTGATAACGAAAAAGTTGATGAAAAGAAATAATCTTAACTTTTACCTTTTTACCTAATTTCATTTATGAAGCAGTTTTTCTTGATTTTACTTACATTTATTACGTTAAGCAGCATGGCTGACGGAATACCTGTCGAGAAGAAAAACCGTCTAAAAAAGGACTCTACTTCTTCGGCATCAATGATGTATGACATTCCCCTATTAAGCTATGCCGACAGTGTATATACGGCAAGCATGGTGGAATATAGTGAACCTAAACCCTGGCTTCAGTATTACGATTTTGAGGAAGATTCCATCCCATCATACCTCGACACAACCTATCGCGAACGAATTGAGCGTATGGATACCCGTTCCCCATTTAGTTTTCGTTATAATGCCGATGTGCGTAAAATGATTTATTTCTATGGGCAACGTCGTCCTAAAATGATATCTCGTGCTTTAGCAAAAAAAGAACTCTACTTCCCTCTCTTCGAGGAAATGCTTGATAAATACCAACTCCCTCAAGAGTTAAAATATTTAGCCATTGTGGAGTCGGCATTAAACCCAAAAGCCCACTCAAGAGCTGGCGCTATGGGGTTATGGCAGTTTATGCCTAGCACAGGTCGTTTATACGGTTTGCATAGCAACTCACGAGTTGACGACCGTATGAACCCCTATAAAGCTACAGAGGCAGCATGTCAACACTTTGTCGATTTGTATCAGATTTATCAAGATTGGAACCTCGTATTGGCTGCCTATAATGCAGGTCCGGGTAATGTGAATAAAGCCATTCGTCGCTCAGGAGGAGCAACCGATTTTTGGACTATTCAGCAATACTTACCTCGTGAAACCCGTGCTTATGTACCTGCCTTTATTGCTGTGAATTATTTTATGACCTATCCCGAAGCGCATAATATTGAAGCCAAAGAAGGAAGTCAAATTAGCTACTTTGAAACAGACACCGTCTATATTCGCGAAAAAATAAGCTTTAAACAATTGGCCAATTGGCTGGATATAGATATGGCCACCCTCAAAGCCCTCAACCCTCAATACCGACGTGATTATATTCCTGCAGCTACGAGCAAAAAGCACGTACTTACCTTACCCTTAGAAAAAATTGGTTTATTCATCTTGAATGAGAAATTAATTTTATCGGGTGTAAGCAGAGAGCAATATGCACAACTGGAAAAGCAAAACGCAAAGCGGACGTAATATAAAACCAATGGTTTTATTGCAAACTAACATTTGAGAAACCTACTACTCCTATATATTTCCATCCCAATCCTTATAGAAATTTTGAAGAAATAACTCCATAAATTCATGACGTCGCTGGGCCTCTTTTCGAGCTGTTTCCGTATTCATTTTATCGCGTAGCGTTAATAGTTTTTCATAGAAATGATTAATTGTGGGCGCAGTACTCATTTTATATGCCGCAAATGACGTATGGCAAATGGGTTTCACATTGGGGTCGTAAATCATTCGATTTTTAGAACCTCCATAGGCAAAAGTACGCGCAACCCCAATAGCTCCAATGGCATCCAAGCGATCGGCATCCTGCACTATCGCTCCTTCTATGGTAGTCATAGGTGTTGGAACTCCTTTACCTTTGAAACTCACCTCCTCTACAATTTGAACAATCGCATTCACTTGCTCATCAGCAATCTCAAACTGAGATAAATACTCTTTAGCCTTTTTAGGTCCAACCGTCTCATCACCACCGTAAAATTTATGATCGGCAATATCATGCATCAAAGCACCCATTTCTACCACAAATAAATCCACGCCCCCTTCTTTCTCAGCTATTTGCTTTGCCAATTTCCAAACACGCTCGATATGATACCAATCGTGGCCTGTACTTTCGTCGGCAAATTGGTATTTCAAAAATGATATCGTTTTATCAATTATCTCTTGATTTGTCATGCGGCGAAAATAACGAAAATCAAAATAGGA
>QNXT01000289.1 GCA_003973505.1 Bacteroidota bacterium | reverse complement strand
CCCCCTTTTTCAAAGGGGGAGCTAGTTTGCCCTGATATTCTATTAGTTAAGTGTATTAATAAAGAACTCTACTTTGGAGACTATCTCTACCTTCGGGAGACAGGTGCCGATCAGGTAAAATGGATGGTATTATAGAATTAATATTTCTAGGCTTTAGATTAAATAACATAAGACTATTAATAGAATTTAGATGCGTTTACCCTGTTTAGGCTTGGTTTGAGTGAAGTTATTGAGGCTTTTTTTGAGGAATAATTAGCCCAAAAATAAATAATAGCAATACGTAGACTGTTTTTGGGTTTATGATTCAACAATAAAAGGTTTTCAACTTGCCATTGTTAGCACATGTTTGTTTATCAATAAAAATTTATCGATTTCTGATTTATATTTACTGCACCAAGTTCATCATTTTATTCACGAATTACCAGACCCTATGCCAAGAAAGAAAAAACAAAAGAAGATTTTTGTACTGGATACCTCTGTAATTTTGTACAATCACAACGCCATTATGAGTTTCGAAGAAAACGATGTGGCAATTCCGATTACCGTATTAGAGGAGCTCGATAACTTTAAGAAAGGCAATGAAACAAAGAATTTTGAAGCCCGTGAGTTTATCCGAATTATGGATAAATTGTCGGAGGATGGTTTACTTACCGATTGGATTCCCCTTAATGGTAAGTCGAAAGGAAAAATGATTGTTGTGATGAATGCGGTTCCGAAAAACCTTGATGCTACGAAGGTTTTTGGAGACAATAAAGCCGATCATAAAATTTTGAATGCAGCCCTTTTGCTTAAAGAGCAATATCCCGAACATCGTGTGATTATGGTTACCAAAGATGTAAACTTACGTCTGAAAGCCAAGTCGCTGAATCTATTAGCCGAAGATTTTCAAACAGGAAAAATCCAGAATGTTGAAGAGCTTTATACCGGAATGAAGCTTATTGAAAATCTGGAATCGGAGGTGATTGTTAAAATCTACGATGATGGTTTTGTCAGCCCTGTGGATATTGGATTGGAAGACCCCATTGCAAATCAGTATTTTATACTGCGTAATGGAAAATCATCTGCACTAGCCTTTTATAATCCGATTACTAAGTTGATTGAGCGAGTGGAGAAACGAACTTCCTTGCGCATACGTCCTCGAAATGCCGAACAGGTATTTGCGCTGCATGCTTTACTCAATCCTGATGTAAAGCTGGTTACGCTACAAGGTGTTGCCGGTACAGGGAAAACACTTTTGGCTTTGGCAGGAGCTTTGGAGCAAAAACGCGATTATAAACAGATTTTTTTGGCTCGGCCTGTTGTGCCTTTAAGCAATAAAGATATTGGTTATTTGCCGGGCGATATCAAATCGAAGTTGAACCCCTATATGGAGCCTCTTTTCGATAATTTGAAATTTATTAAAAATCAATTTAATGAAAACGATCGTGAGTATAAGAGCTTTGATATGATGTTGGAAAAGGAGAAACTCCTGATTTCGCCTTTGGCATATATTCGTGGACGAAGTCTGTCGAATATTATTTTTATAGTGGACGAAGCACAAAACCTTACACCGCATGAAATAAAAACCATAATTACCAGAGCGGGAGAAAATACCAAAATTATTTTCACAGGTGATGTGTATCAAATTGATACGCCTTATCTCGATTCACAGTCCAATGGTTTGTCATATCTTATTGATAAAGTGAAAAATAATGATTTATATGCGCATATAAAACTTGAAAAAGGAGAGCGTTCTGAATTGGCCAATTTGGCTAATGATTTATTGTAGTTATGCCTGACCCCATCGAGGTCACCTGTTTATAAGCAATGGCTTGCCATTGGGAAAGGATGTCGTTCATACTGTGTTTTGGCATGCGTTTTTGGTACAAAAACCATTGAAAAAACATAAATCGTAGCAAGTCTATTTTAATCCTTACAATAAGTTTTTATAACGAATATACATCTGTATGGTAAAAATTAGCTTGAAACGATTTGTAGCTTATGCCTGACCCCATCGGGGTCACCTGTTTATAAGCAATGGCTTGCCATTGGGAAAGGAGGTTGTTCACCCTGTGTTTTGGCATGCGTTTTTGGTACAAAAACCATGACAAAACATAAATCCTAGCAAGTCTATTTTAACCATTAAAGGTGTTTTCATAAACCAGTATGCATCTGTTTAACAGCTAAAAAAATCTCAAGCCAACTTCAAAGTTTATTCTGTATTTTTGTGGCAAATTCAAACTATGGAACCAATAATTATCGGAATAGAATCATCATGCGATGATACTTCAGCGGCTATTTTGCAAGGACGAAAAATTTTATCCAATGTGATAGCAAATCAAGATGTGCATACTAAATACGGTGGGGTAGTGCCTGAATTGGCTTCGAGGGCACATCAGCAAAATATAATCCCTGTAATTCAAGCTGCTATTTCGGAAGCGGGTATATCAAAAAAAGATATTTCGGCCATTGCTTTTACTCGTGGCCCAGGGCTTTTAGGATCACTTTTGGTGGGAACTTCTTTTGCCAAAGCCTTTTCGCTAAGTTTGGATATTCCCATGTTAGAGGTGGATCATCTTCAGGCGCATATTCTTGCTCACTTTATCGATATGAATGGTCAAGATACGCCCGACTTTCCTTTTTTATGTCTTACCGTTTCGGGTGGGCATTCGCAAATAGTAAAAGTAAACGACTATTTTGATATGGAAATTATTGGTAAAACCATTGATGATGCTGCTGGTGAAGCTTTTGATAAAACGGCTAAAATTCTGGGTTTGACTTATCCTGGTGGTCCTCATATCGACCGACTGGCGAAAGTGGGAAATGCACATGCTTTTGAATTTCCGAAACCAAAAATTCAAGGCCTGGATTATAGTTTTAGTGGCATTAAAACGTCCTTTCTGTATTTTATTCGCGATAATCTAAAGAAGAACCCCAACTTTATTGAGGAAAATCAAGCAGATTTAGCAGCCTCCATGCAACGAATTATTATTGAAATATTGATGGGTAAATTGAAGAGAGCGTCGCGTGAAACAGGTATTCGTCAGATTGCTTTAGCGGGTGGCGTTTCGGCTAATTCGGGTTTGCGCCAAGCCATTATGGATGGCGAAAAGCAATATGGATGGAAAGCTTTTATTCCACCATTTCAGTTTACTACGGACAATGCCGCCATGATTGCCATTGCGGGATATTATAAGCTATTGAAAAAGGAATTTATCGGATTGGATTTTGCTCCTTATGCTCGTGCACTGCACAAATCGTAGATTTTAAGAGGATGTAATGATTTTAATACTTCGGTAAACTTTCCAAAAGTTTTCTTTGTCAAAATATAATTGTCTGATAATCATAAGGTAATTACTAAACTGTAACTTTTGGAAAGTTCTATCTATCAACAAGGTAAAAAATAATAACGAACAATTACTTTATTATACTTAAAACTATTAATCCGCCATTTGGCGATTTGTTCCAATAAGCATAGGAGCCTTATTAAAAGAATAGCTAAAACCTAAGCCCATATAATTGCTTCCCATCATTGGGCTCACTTTTAATTTGCAATGGTCTTGATTTACTACAAATGTTCCAATAGCATATCCTAAAGCAGCTCCAACAAATACATCACTTGCCCAATGTTTATCGGCTCGCATACGAGAATATCCTTCCAAAGCGGCTAAGCTATAAGTCAAAACCGGTACCCAAATGGTTTTCTTATAATGTGTGCCAATAACGCTTGCAAAAGTAAAAGCCATAATGGTATGCCCCGAAGCAAAGGAAGTATGCCCCCAGTCGTCAGTTGAAGGACCATCCCATAAATGTGCATTTAAAGGATCGGTTTGATAAGGACGATGACGATGAGCCAAATGTTTAATTACCGTTACGATTATTCCAGAATATAAACTTGCTTTTACAAAATCCATAGCTACTACTTTGGGTTTTGTTTTATGAGCCGCTGCACCATAAATGTAAAATGCTCCCATCAAAGGAAGGGTATAATACATTTTTCCGAAAGGATCGAAGAAGTACTCATTGGCTTTGTCGAAACCTTCGGTGGGTAAACCTCGCATATAACTTGCTATGGCTTCATCTTGTGTAAAAAGTATTGCAGTGGTGGCTACCACGCCTCCCGCGGCAATCCATTCGCCGGTGCTCCAATATGCAGGGCTGATTGCAAGGTCTTTACCATCAGTCCATAGCGATTTGAAATAGGTTTTATTTACTCCACAATTTTGGGTAGAGTCATTTAGTTGTTGGGCTTGATTTTCCTGAAAACCCCATAAAAAAAGGATTAATAGTATCAGACCTTTATACGAATATCTCGGAGACTTCATTATTGGTCAAACTTTTTTGCTTGTTCCCAAAAAACATCCATTTCGGCAAGGCTCATGTCTTTTAGTTCTTTCTGATTTTTCTGGGCAGCTTTTTCAAGAAACTGAAAACGCTTTATGAATTTTCGATTCGTTTTTTCCAAAGCATCCTCAGGATTTATATCAATAAATCTTGCATAGTTAACCAAAGAGAAAAGCAAGTCTCCAAATTCGCCCTCAATTTTCTCCTTCGAAACGCCACTATCCACTTCAGCTTTTAATTCATTCAACTCTTCTTCTACTTTTTCCCATACTTGTTCAGGACGCTCCCAGTCAAAGCCAACACCTTTTACCTTCTCCTGAATACGATAGGCTTTTACCAATGGAGGCATCGATTTTGGAACCCCTTCAAGTACCGATTTTTTTCCTTCTTGAAGTTTAAGCTTTTCCCAATTATTTTTCACTTCCTCCGCGTCAACTACGGTAATATCACCGTATATATGTGGGTGGCGATGAATGAGTTTCTCACTAATACCATTGAGTACATCCGTGATATCAAAAGCTTTTTTCTCACTTCCAATCTTGGCGTAAAAAACAAGATGAAGCATTAAATCGCCCACTTCTTTTTTTACTTCCTCCAGGTCGTTACTAAGAATAGCATCCGAAAGTTCGTAGGTTTCTTCGATGGTAAGATGACGTAAGCTCTCCATGGTTTGCTCTTTATCCCAAGGGCAACTTTTACGTAAGTCGTCCATTATATTGAGCAATCGCTCAAAAGCTTTTAATCTAGGGTCTTGATCCATCAATATTGCGTATAAAAATGTTTAATGTTCAGCATTAATTGCCTGTCGATTGACTAAACTCCTTCGACAGGCTTAGAACCAACTTGGTAGCTGAGCCTGTCGAAGCTTGGTAGCTGCCCTTCGACAAGCTCAGGAAACAGCAAGGTAGCTTAGTTTACTTTATGTTTGTCGGAAGGCTGAAGCTTGGCAGCTGATCTTGCCGAAGTTAGTATGCTTTAGCAAAAACAACACGTCCTTTCGAAGGCTTTCCTGTATAAATACATTTTCCTTCTTCCGACTCTTCGTAGTCCAAAGGAATGCTTCGGATGGTTGCTTTTGTTTCGTCTTTAATTTTGTTTTCCGTTTCGCTTGTACCATCCCAATGAGCCAATACAAACCCACCTTTATTTTTGATGATATCCTTAAACTCATCCCAAGAATTGGCCTCATGAGTATTCTCATTACGGAATTTTAATGCGCGATTATACAGACTGTCTTGAATCTCATCCATCAAGTCTAATATTTTATCACGAAGACCTTCCATGGGAGTGACTTCCTTACTAAGTGTATCACGACGTGCAAGTTCCACAGTGTTGTTTTGCAAATCACGAGGTCCAATAGCAATACGCAATGGTACTCCTTTTAATTCCCATTCGGCAAATTTGAAACCTGGTTTTTGTGTGTCGCGATCATCAAGTTTTACACGAATTCCAACACGCTCTAAATCCGCTTTTATTTCTTTACCCTTGGCAATGGTCATTTCCATTTCTTCACCTTTGCGGTAAATAGGAACAATAACTACTTGGTAAGGAGCGAGCTTTGGAGGTAATACCAAACCCTGATCATCTGAATGCGTCATAATTAATGCACCCATTAATCGGGTAGAAACACCCCATGAGGTTGCCCAAACATATTCCAACTTATTCTCTTTACTCAAAAACTTTACATCAAAAGCTTTGGCAAAATTCTGTCCTAAGAAATGTGATGTTCCTGCTTGCAAAGCCTTTCCATCTTGCATCAAGGCCTCAATACAGTAAGTCTCCAATGCGCCGGCAAAACGTTCATTCTCAGTCTTTACTCCTTGAAGTACAGGCGTTGCCATATAATTTTCTGCAAAGGTGGTATAAACACCCAACATTTGTTTTGCCTCAACCAATGCTTCATCTTTTGTAGCATGAGCAGTATGACCTTCTTGCCATAGGAATTCTGCAGTACGCAAGAATAATCGAGTACGCATTTCCCATCGAACCACATTGGCCCATTGATTAACCAAAATTGGTAAATCGCGCCACGACTGAACCCATTTGCGGTAAGTATCCCAAATAATGGTTTCGGAAGTTGGGCGAACGATTAATTCTTCTTCAAGTTTCGCATCAGGATCAACCATAACGCCTCCTTTACCATCATTTTTCAAACGGTAATGGGTAACAACGGCACATTCTTTAGCAAATCCTTCAACGTGAGCTGCTTCTTTACTGAAAAAAGACTTCGGAATAAATAAGGGGAAATATGCATTTTCGTGTCCGGTTTCTTTAAACATTCTATCTAGTTCTGCTTGCATGCGTTCCCATATTGCATAACCATAAGGCTTGATAACCATGCTTCCACGCACTGCTGAATTTTCTGCCAAATCCGCTTTGATAACGATATCGTTATACCATTGCGAATAATTCTCTTCTCTACTAATAATTTTTTTAGCCATTGTGTATTTTTGGTATAGTATTTGTTATTTTGCGGCTGCTTGCTGCAAAGTGCAAAAGTAAATAATTAATTGAAACGCAGCGAATGGGTTTCAATGACAAAATATAGGAGATTAGCGTATGAAAAATCTTACAAAAATAGTTGGACTTCTGTCGATAATTAGTTTAATGGCTTCATGTAGCGCATCTTATGATGCTGCTGCTTACGAAGATGATGCTTTTTATAATCCCTATCGTGAAAAACGATTGGAAAAAAAGAAGAAGCGCCAAGAGGAAAAACTTGCAAAAATTAATAAGGAAGTTCAATCTTATAAAAATGAGGCTGCTGTTGTGGACGAAAATGGAGATCAATTTGATACTTCATTAGTGGATAATTACTATGATTATTCCTACTCAGCCAGAATACGCCGATTTTATGGTGACGGGGATGATTCTCTAGGTTATTTTGATGATTATTACACAAATAGCAATTCTTACGATGATGAAGGTTCCAATCAACCAATTTATGTTAACAATTATTATCTTTCTGATCCATTCTACAACGACCCTTGGTATAGTGGTGGTTTTGGAATGTCTATTGGAATAGGAATAGGTTATGGCTGGGGCTATCCATACTATGGTTGGGGTTATCCTTATTATGGTTGGGGCTACCCTTATTATGGAGGTGGTTATTGGTCAGGCTATAATAATGGTTATTATAACGGTTATTGGGATGGCTATTATGCAGGTGGAGGATATTATCCAGGTGGTGGTTATTACCCTGATTATGGATATGGAAACCCTCATTATGGGAATAGCTATTATGGCCCACGAAGAGGTGGTGGAAATTCCAATGGCAGCGCTCGATCCAACCGCTCAAATAAGGTGGTAAGTGGCACAAACCCTTCATCACGTTCAGCAAGTGGAGCAGCCGCTGTAGCAAGTGGAGGGGCAACTCGTTCCAATGCGGGAGCACATTCAGCTTCTCCTGTTTCATCTGCAGCCGTAGTATCATCAGCAAATCGTTCGGCATCAAATAGTAATGCAACTTATTCACCTTCGAAATCGGGTGATGTACGACGTCCAGTCAGCGCTGCAAGTACTCCTGTTTCAGGTAAAACCGTTTCAGCAGCTGGCGCTGCTACAGCGGCAACTACTACTACAGCCTCAGGTACAAGAACAAACTATTCACCTTCTAAATCAGGTGATGCACGACGCCCTGTAAGTGCAACAAGGTCTGCAACTACAGCTTCTACAGCAGCACATTCGGGAACAAGAGCAAATACTTCTGCAAGCAAGCGTTATAAAAAACCTTCGAGCTATACAGCTACACGACCCAGTTCCAGTCGTTCCACTGTTCAACGTACGAATACATCGCATAGAAGTACCAGATCTACTAGTCGTTCGTATAATCCATCTTCACGATCAAGAACATCGACTGCACGAGCTTATACTCCTTCACGTTCATCAAGTAGAAGTTATACGCCTGCAAGAACATCTCGTTCTTCGTCAAGTCGTTCTTCTTATTCACCTTCAAGAAGGTCGTCCTCAAGTCGTGCTACTTATACACCTTCACGAACTTCTTCAAGTCGTTCATCGTATTCTCCATCGCGGAGTTCTTCTTCAAGTCGATCGTCTTATTCTCCTTCACGGAGTTCATCGTCTTCATCAGGTTCCCGTTCATCAAGCTCACGTTCATCAAGTTCAAGTAGCCGACCACGTCGATAAAACTTTAGAGCTCTCTTATAATATTGTAAATAAATAGCATTATGAAAAAATATATATACATCGTTTTAATTAGTTTGTTTAGCAGTGGCATTGCATTGGCGCAAAATAGTGTGGATGTCTTACGCTATTCGCGAACCAGTGTGGGTGGTACAGCGCGTTCTTTGGCTCACGGTGGTGCTTTTGGTGCAGTAGGTGCCGATTTTTCTTCATTAAGTATTAATCCTGCGGGAATAGGGCTTTATAAAAAGTCAGAATTAAGCTTAACACCTACCTTTTATTTATCAAATACGAGTTCTGATTTAAATGGTTATAAAGGCTCTGATCATAAGAATAACTTCAATATGAATAACTATGGATTAGTCTTTGTGGCAGGAGATAAATCTATAAAAGGCTGGAAGTTTTTTCAGTTTGGGGTTGGAGTAAATCGTTTGGCCAATTTCAATCATCGTTATCAAATTACAAATGAAAATACGACTTCATCCTTAATTTCTGATTATCAGATAAGAGCCTACGGTCAACATCCCGACGATTTGGATCCGTTTTCAACCAATTTAGCTTGGTTTAATTATTTGTTGGACGATACCGTTCGTTTGCCCAATGGTGCCTTGGCTTATACAAGCCCTTTGGCTGATGGTGGTGTTTACCAAGAATTGAATAAGAATACTTGGGGCTCCATTAATGAATTGACAATGAGCTTTGGAAGTACGTATAATGATGTGTTTTATATTGGTGGTAGTATCGGTTTTCCCTTTTTAAGATATTATGAAGAAACATCCTATATGGAAGAAGATCGAGCCGATACCATTGCTAATTTTTATAAATTTTTTAAGGATGATTACCTTGAAACTCACGGAAGTGGAGTGAATTTTAAGCTGGGTGTTATTGTTCGCCC
>QNXT01000302.1 GCA_003973505.1 Bacteroidota bacterium | reverse complement strand
GTAAATGGTTACGGGCAGGTCAGGAGTCTATGATTGCTCGTTTGGAGCGTGCCTTCAAAGAATTGAATGCAATTGATCGCAACTAGATTAAAAAACAGCCATATAATAAAGCCCCAAGTATCAAATGATATTTGGGGCTTTGTTTTTTTTAAATAATTTGTATTTTACAAACCAGGTCTATGTTTAATAAGCTGCTTATTAGCAATACTTAGAACAGGAACAGTAGATTGGTTTACCAACTGCTGTCCTTGAGAACCCAGCCATAAATCAGAAGTACGTGTTTCGGTTTCAATCATGGTTATAATTAAGTTCGCATCAACTCGATTTGCATAATTCAAAATAGATTTCGCTCCCTTATAATCCTTTTCCATATAAACCACAGTTTCTACCTTATTCTTTTTAAGATGTTTATCTACTTGCTTCACATATTCATCCACACGTCTTTTAAGCGTATCCACATTCGACATATATAAACCAAGAATATGAATCCGGGCACCAAACAACTGAGCAAACTGTGTAGCAATTCCCACTTTTTGTCTTGTATCAAGCGATTGATCGATTGGTAAAACAATATCTTTTAGGGCTCGTCCTAAAGTTCGGTGCAAGCCAATAGTCAAAACCGGGCACTTAGCCTCTGCAATGATATGATTCGCTGTATCACCCATCAAGAATCTACGAAAGCCCTTTGTTCCATGCACTCCGGAAACAATCATATCCACTTTATTTTCCACAGATACCGCCACAATTTCTTTGTATGCAATGCCTTTACGACAACGATACTCCATGTCCATCCCATTCAATTGGGGCTTGTATTTTGTAATAAGTTCTTCGAAACGTGCAGACACATTCTCTTTTACATCTTCACCTTTATTAATTTTAAGGTATCGTAAAGATGATTTGGATTCAACCCACACCATTAAAATGTTTGATTTAAACTTTTCGGCTACACCTACGGCATGCTCTAATGCATTAATTGAGGAATCGGAAAAGTCAACTGCCACGAGAATTTCATTCATAATTAATCATTTTTTGAAGTAGGTTCCCCCAAACCACCTACTCTGTCCTATTAATAATTTTACCTACTACTAATTGTTTATATCTACACCCTCTTCTTCATTATCACTTTCCTCTTCCTTAGTAAAGCGAATCTGATCCTGAACCACAAATCCCGAAGGGTATTTCTTTTTTATTTCTTGAAGATATGAAAGCGCATTTATTTTTGTTCTGAAATCCCCTACACGTACCTTATAATAAGGCGCTTGATATACAATATACACAACAGCTTGAGGATTTTTAATTAAGAATTCAGCTTTAAAACGATTGGCTTTATCACGCGAATTTGCTCCACTAACGGAATATAATTGCACTCGATAACCATCGACCCAAGGGTAATTCTCGTTTATTTGGATATGTTTTGTAAGCAAACTTCCAATTGCCGGGTCTTGATGTATATTAACATAAGAGCTTGTGTCTTGAGCATTTATTTTTTGACTAAAAATAAATAACGAAATAACACTTAATAAAAAATATTTTGACATACTTTTTTCTTTATAACTAATAAGAAAACGGTTTAAAATAATGACGACAAAAGTCCAAAAAAACTTTGCTCAACCGATTCTTATTTTGTTTGATGATCGTATATTGATTTGCTTCGAATACTAAGTACAGGAATAGGCGAATGATTCACCATTTGTTGCGCATAGGTTCCCAAAAGAATATTCGCTGTAGTAGTCTCTTGCTCAGTCATAATTACGATTAAATCAGCATCATTTTCTTTTGCAAATTCAATAGTGGCATCAGTCAAATTTTCACATTCAAGAGAATGTTGGGAATAGGCAATTTCTCTTTCTTCAAGATAATCCTTTACCTGACCCGCATACCGATCCACTAAGTCAATTAAGTTTTCTGCTTTCGAAGAATACAATGATAGAATCATTATTTCCGCATCATTGACTTCAGCTAAGTAAGCAGCTAAATTAATTTTTTGCCGTGTTTCGCGGCTACTATCTACAGGGAAAACGATTTTTTCAATTTTTGAATCCCAATCCTCACCATAACGAAGTGTAATAACCGGACAAGGAGCATAGGTTACAATTTTATAAGCACTACTTCCAATCCAAAATTCCTCAAAACCAGAAGTTCCATGTGTACCCGCCACAATTAAGAAAGCATCGTGATATTTTGCTTGATTTACAATTTCTTTATATACTTTTCCATTACGAATTTTATAAAGGAACTTTCCGTTTTTTAATCTTGGTCCAAACTCTTCAATAAGATCTTCAAACCTTTTTTTCGCTTCCAATCTTGGGTCAAATGCATTGGAATAAACGGTTCCTGCATTTTTCTTTTTATCAACCCAAACCATCATAATATTTGAGTCCGTAACATTGGCAATTTGCACAGCAAAGTTCAGGGCATTTAATGAGCCTTCGGAGAAGTCCATTCCTACAATGATAATCTTTTTCATAAGCTTGGTTTTAAGATATTTTGAAATATTTTTTTTCGTTAAATACTAAGCGTAAAGATAGAAAAAATAATTATTAAAAAAAAAGAATTCTTAATCACTTTTTGTTTCCATAAATAAAGAATTGGTTTAGACAAGAATTACTCCGCCCAAAGTTTGTAAAATGTTAATAAGTGCCCTTTTCTTTATCGATATTTTAGGGCTTTTTTTTTACTTTTGATTCCTTTCAAAAAAGGATTTTAATGTAGGCATTCTTTATTTGTAACAATAGAAGTAAAAATCCAAAATGCCAAAACAAAACACAGATGACACACAAATTTGACCCAAAAGAGAATTACCAAAAAAGCCGCCAGGAAATTGGATATGTAAATCGTAAGGAGGCTACCCAAGCCGATTATGACCGTATTGGATTTATGTCGGGGCTTGAGGTACATCAGCAGATTTTAACCAAGAAAAAGTTATTTTGCCATTGTCCGGCAGGCGTTTTCCATGCCGACAATGATTTTGATGCAGAAATAATTCGCCATATGCGCCCCACTCTCAGCGAATTGGGGGAATATGATGGTACAGCCCTAATGGAATTTCGCACCAGAAAAGAGATAACTTATCGTTTGAAACACGATTCGGCTTGTACATACGAAATTGATGATACACCTCCTTTTCCCATCGATCAGGAAGCCTTGGAAAATGCTTTGGAAATTTCACTTTTATCGAAACTAAATATTGTAGGGGAAGTGCATATCACTCGAAAACAGTATTTGGACGGAAGTATTCCGGCAGGATTTCAACGCACAGCAATTTTAGGGGTTGAAGGGGAAATACAACTTAAAAATAAAAAAGTAGGTTTAATTCAACTTAGCATCGAGGAAGATTCTTGCCGCGAGATTTCTGACATTGGGCATCATCGTGTGTATAAAACCGACCGATTAGGAATGCCCTTGATTGAAACGGTTACTTATCCTGATTTTGTAAATCCTGATGAGGTAAAAGAAGGATGCGATTATATACGCTTCCTTAATCGTAGCACAGGCAAAGTACGCACAGGAATGGGAGCGGGTCGCCAAGATGTGAATGTAAGTTGTCGTGGTGGTAGTCGTGTTGAAATAAAAGGCGTGGCTCACACCAAGTGGATTCCTGAGTTAGCTCATAATGAAGCCTATCGTCAGTGGGCACTTTTGCGTATTCGCGAAATAATGAAGGAGCGAGTTCCAAACCCTAAAGAGTGGAAAATTTCACATATTGAGATGCATAATGGCGATTTTGGAGCCAATCCAAACTTTTTTGGAATTTTCGACGATAATCATAAAGTGATTGCTGTGCGTTTACCACATTTCTATAAAATACTTTCCCGATTTACACAACCAACCAAAATATTTGCTGATGAAATAAGTGAACGCTTGAAAGTAATTGCCTGCCTCGATCAACCCAATATGACTCATAGCGAGGACATGAACCCCATATTGACTGAGGAGGATATTCAAAAAATATTTAAGAAATTAAAAGCCCAAAAGGATGATGCATTTATTCTTTTTGACGCACCAGAAGAGGATGTAAAAACGGCATTAGAAACCATCGAAGAACGTTGCTTAATGGTATTTGAGGGCGTTCCCGAAGAAACACGTAAATCTTTTGCTGACGGGACTACTATTTTCGAACGCGTGTTGCCTGGTGCCGACCGTATGTATCCTGATACCGATTCGGCACCCATACCACTCACATCAGAATATATTGAAAGCTTGCGCAAAGGATTGCCAAACGACATTATTGAACGCTATCATCAAATGCAGGAATGGAAAATTCCAGAGGATGTTTTCACCTATGTTTTTAAGAAAAACCTCTATCCTTTGATGAAACGCTTGATTGAAGAATTGGAAGTACCTGCAAGTTTTGTAGGGAAATTCCTCGGACAGAAACTAAAATATATCGAAGGGCATTATCAATCGGCTGATGTATTCGACTATAATCGTATCTATGATTTATTTGCTTTTCTAAAGAAAGAAGGTATTGAATATGAATTGGCAAACATCATGATTGCAGAGTTTTATTCGCATCCAAAAATGGATTTTCCATCGGTACTAAATAGTATTGGATTTAAGAAAATTGCCAAAGAAATGATTATCGAACAAATTGCTTTTTTGAATGATAAGTTTAAAGAAGTAGGTCGCCAACAAGACGATAAAACACGCAAAGACTGGGTGATGAGTCAGCTGCAAAAATCAGCAATTGGAAATATAAAACTTACAGAATTAGCAGCAAAAATTTAACTCCAAAACAGAAAATCAAGATGGAAGATATATTTCAAGGATATAAAGGAGAAGCCTTAGCTCTTCTAAAAAAATATAAAGTACGCGTTTGGGGTACAGCCATTGCTGAGACCACTCGTGGCAAATTTGAAGGTACGGTTTTACCTCGTTCCGAAAACGATGATGATCAGCATATTGTAATGAAAATTGTTACAGGTTACAATATCGGAATTGATGTACAAACGGTTACATCAATGAAAGAAACAGGTTATAAAAAAGCCAATTACGCTATTCCTGAAAAGGAATTCCCTACAACCAAAGGTTTACCTAAAGTAAAACTATTTGGCACAGGTGGAACCATCGCCTCCCGATTAGATTACCGTACTGGTGCTGTAATTCCAGCATTCTCACCAGGCGAGCTTTATGGCGCAGTTCCCGAGTTGGCCGACATCTGCAATTTGGAAACAGAAAAGGTTTTTGCTGTTTTTAGTGAAAATATGGGACCTGAGCAATATATGGCATTGGCAAAAGCCATTGGTCGTGAAATTGAAAATGGTATTGATGGTATTGTAATTGGTCATGGTACCGACACCCTGCATCATACTGCTGCGGCACTTACTTTTATGGTGCAAGATTCACCTATTCCTATTGTTTTGGTGGGTTCACAACGCTCGTCGGACCGCCCCAGCTCTGATGCTGCGCTAAATTTGATGCATGCTATGAAAGCGGCAGGGTCTTCTGATATTGCAGAGGTAATGGTTTGTATGTTTGGCCCCACATCCGACGAATACGGTTTACTACATAAAGGAACAAGAGTGCGTAAAATGCATTCTTCCTACCGATCCACTTTTCGAACCATTGGCGATACCCCTTTGGCACGTATAAACAGAAAGGAGATTATCCCCATAAAAAGCAATTATAAGAAACGTCGTAGCGATCGTAATGTAAAGATTATGCCCTACTTCGAACCTAAAGTGGGCATGCTCTATTTCTGGCCCGGTATGCAAGCCGACGCTTTGGATGCCTTTATCGACAATGGTTATAAAGGGATTATCATCGTAGGAACGGGTTTGGGACATGTAAACAAAAGCCTCTACCCTGCTATTGAACGCGCTCAAGAAAAAGGAATTCCGGTGTTTATGACCCTACAAACGCTATGGGGTTATGTACATATGTTTGTTTATGACACCGGTCGTGACTTGATGGCAAAAGGAATTATCCCATTGGGAAATATGCTTCCTGAAGTGGCTTGGGTGAAACTTGGCTGGGTACTCGGTCAAACCACCGACTATGAGGAAGTAAAACGCATGATGCTTGATCCGGTAAACGATGAAATTACCGAACGTGAACCTTATAATGGCTATTTGGTTTACCAAGGCGGCGTACCCGAAGTTGAAGAGTTTGTTAAAAAAGTACATAAGTAATTATTAGCGAACCAGGTATAAATTTCCTATGCTATTTTTAGACTAGGTATATTTCAGTTTAATTCTGTCTAATTATTTGCAGAGTAAATAATTAGACAGAATTATCTGCCTTATATTTGAAAATCACTCCATCTCCTTGTCTCCCCATCTCCTTGTCTCTCAGTCTCCTTGCCTCTCCATCTCTCAGTCTCCCTGTCTCCTCATTTCTCTCAGTCTCCTTGTCTCTCCAGTCTCCCCATCTCCCATCTATCCTAAACCTCTTTCCCTACATCTTCCATCTCAACTAAACCATTGATAATGGCATAAACTGTAAGTGCTGAAACCGACTTAATACCCAGCTTCTTAGTAATTTTCTTTCGATGTGTAATCACCGTATGCGTGCTGATAAAAAGCTTGTCTGCAATTTCGTTATTGGTTAGCCCCAGGGCAACTTGCCGAAGGATATCCTTCTCTCGTTTACTTAGGTCGGAACTATCATTTTCCAAATGCATTCCCAACAGATTATCCATTAAACCACCCAATTTAGTTAAAACCAGCTCTTTCGAATCATTTACAAATAGTCTTTCTGCAAAAAGATTACTATTTTCTAATTTCGCCTCTTCATTGGTTGAATAAGCAATAAGGTCAGGACGTTGACTCTTAAATTTCTTTAATAACAAGTTCAAACTATTTTCTTGAAGTAGATTTAAAGAAAGCAAAATAATATCCACAGATTCTTTTTCCAAAAGGATGTTTAACTCCTCCATAGAACGCACCTTATCTACCACCTGACATTGTCGCAACTTATTAAATATAAGATGAAAGCCTTGGTTCACCACATACGACTCGGTAGCTATAATAACTCTTAACCGCTCCATTATTTACGCTCCAATCCTTTTAGTATCTGTTCCATAATTTGCACACGAGGGACCAAAACTTTATTCTCCATTGCAGTATGATTATTCATATCCTCAGCCAAGTGATCGAGCTGACCTAATATTTTATAACACAGAAAATAGTCTTGCTGAGGAGGTAAATATTTTATGATAATCGTTTTTAGCTCCTGCAAACTATCTTCAATATTATCATGCTCTTCAGCGTAGTTTTCAATTTGGTAACGCATCAACTCTTCATAGGCTTCCTCGCTTTTTGTCGGGCTTTGCAAATAGTTTTCCAATTTCAAAATATAGGGATAAACCACCGCTTCCTCACGAGCAATATGTTCCCGCAAATTTTGCTGATATTCCTTAAAAAATATCTGAATCATCTGCATGGTTTTCTGCTGATTGTCGGGGCTTGACTGCACTAATTTATCAATCATTCCACTTATCTCAGGTATTTTTTGTTCCAAATAAAAAGAATGTGCTTTGCGCAAAAAATCAATAATAAGACTCAATGGAAATTTCTCCAAATTATGCTGTGGATAAAAATCAGGATCATTGAAAGCATTAATGATTTCCAAAAAGAAATCGGTATTTAATTGATAATCCTGGCAAACTTCTTTTACACTTTTATCGCCAAAACCCAATGCTATTCCAAAGCGATTGATAACCGCAAGTAGATGATGATTTTGCAGAATCACATCGGCCATTTTAATATTTTCAGTAATAATCATAAGTCCGTATTTAAGAATGGCAAAGGTAGTAAATTAGAGGAGAGAAGAAAGAGGAGAGAGGAAAGAGGACGAGGATGAGGAGAGAGGACGAGGAGAGAGGACGAGGATAGAGGACAAGGACAAGGAGGGAGGACAAGGACAAGGATGAGGATGAGGATAAGGAGAGAGGATGAGGATGAGGGAATGCCTAGATTAACAAATTCAATAATAGACCGAATTTACAGCCTGAAATCACAGTCAGCTACATTCAAATTTATACTACTTTTGGGTTCATTAGCAAAACATTAAAACGCATCCAAATTTATGGATATAAATCAAATAAAACAGCCCATTAGTGCTGAGCTTGAAGTTTTTGAAAAGACGTTCAAAGAAGTGGTTAAATCCAAGGTTTCGCTGCTGGATATTATCACAAGATACATTGTCAAATCCAAGGGTAAGCAAATGCGCCCCATGTTTGTTTTCTTGACAGCCAAAATGATGGGCACCGCCAACGAAAGCACACAACGTGCTGCTGCTTTAATTGAGCTTTTGCATACCGCAACCCTGGTGCACGACGATGTGGTGGACGATTCCAATCGTAGGCGTGGATTCTTCTCAATAAATGCGCTTTGGAAAAACAAAGTGGCTGTTTTAGTGGGAGACTTTTTACTATCCAAAGGAATGCTATTGGCATTGGAGAATAAGGATTTTGATTTATTGGAAATTGTTTCACATGCTACAAAACAAATGAGTGAAGGCGAGCTTTTACAGATAGAAAAAGCCCGGCGTTTGGATATTACCGAGGAAGTATATTTTGATGTAATAAAAAAGAAGACCGCTTCGTTAATAGCTAGCTGTTGTGCTGCCGGAGCCGCTTCGGTTGGAGCTAATGCCGAGGATGTGCAACGGATGCACGATTTTGGAGAACATGTGGGTATTGCCTTTCAAATTCGTGACGATTTATTTGATTTTCAATTTAATAATAAAAGCGGAAAACCTGTTGGCGGCGACATAAAAGAAAAGAAAATGACGCTACCATTAATTTATATGCTAAATAATATGTCGTTTACCAAACGCAAGAAAACTATTTTGAAAATCAAATTGCAAAGCAATAAAAACAAAGTGGTAGAGGATATTATCAAACAGGTAAATGCTTCGGGAGGTATGAAATATGCCGAAGAGAAAATGCAATTTCATCTAGCTCAAGCTTTGGAATTATTGCAAAAAAACGAGGATAACGAATATAAAGAAGCATTAATTGGCCTAGTAAATTACGCCATTAATCGTAAAAAATAACACTATGAATTATTTCAAATCAACTATAAAAATAGCAAGCACCTTTGCATTACTTTTCATTTTCACAACACAAGTATTAGGGCAAGAGCAGCGCGAAGAAATCTTAAAATATGATAATGGCAAAACCAGTCGCATAGCACATTATATTAACGATACTATTCTGGATGGGGAATGGCTGAGCTTTTATGCCAATGGCAATAAGCTGGAACAAGGTAATTATTCCAATGGCGAAAAAACAGGCGAATGGATTTACCTCCTAGAGAATGGCGACACCTTGAGCCAAATAAATTACAATAATGGCATTTATCGAATTTGGTTTTCAAAGGGAAAACTTCAAGTGGAAGGTCAGGTGAAAGATGGCGAAAAGCAGGG
>QNXT01000240.1 GCA_003973505.1 Bacteroidota bacterium | reverse complement strand
CCTTTGTTTTTACTATCATCGAATTCTAAACCTAAGTATTCAAAGTTTGATACTATATTTTTACGCATTTCGTCGGCGTTTTCACCAATTCCACCCGTAAAAACAATAACATCTACACCACCCATAGCGGCAGTATAAGAACCAATGTATTTTTTAACTCGATATTGATACATATCCAAAGCTAATTTAGCACGTTCATTTCCTGCCTCTGCAGCTTCTTCTACTTCACGCATATCGGATGAAACACCAGACACACCTAAAACACCACTATGTTTATTGAGTAGTGTATTCGTTGCTCCAAGTCCAATTTCTTCTTTACCCATAATATAGGTTAAAGCTCCAACATCTAAATCACCCGTACGTGTACCCATCATCAATCCTTCAACAGGGGTAAGTCCCATGCTGGTATCTATAGATTTTCCATTTTTGATAGCAGCAACAGACGCTCCATTACCCAAGTGACAGCTAATAATTTTCAAATCTTTAACATCCTTATTCATTAGCTCGGCAACGCGTTGTGAAACATAACGATGACTTGTACCATGGAAGCCATATCTACGAATACCGTATTTTGTGTATAACGAATGGGGAATAGCATACATAAATGAATAAGGCTCCATTGTTTGATGAAACGCTGTATCAAAAACACCTACCTGTGGAACATTAGGCATTAAATTCGTTACCGCATAGATACCTTTCAAGTTTGGAGGATTATGCAAAGGAGCCAATTCAATTAACTCTTCCATTTTTGCAATCATTTCATCAGTAATCATAATACTACCATTAAATGCCTCACCTCCATGAACCACTCGATGACCTACTGCATCAATATCATCTAAACTTTTTAAGCTACCGTGTTTCTCACTAATCAAAACACCTAATACATACTCTATTCCGCCTTGATGATCAAAAATATCTCCTTCGAGTTTTACCTTATCACCATCATTACGTTCGTTTTTAATATAAGAACCATTCAAACCAATTTTATCAACTAATCCTTTGGCCAGAACTTCCTTTGTCTCCATACTAAATAATTGATACTTAATAGAAGAGCTACCGCTATTTATTACTAAAATTTTCATCCCTTAAAATAGTTTTTGTTCATGACCTAATTGAAATACGGATCCATTTTTCTCAATTTTCTTACCATCTCTATAATAGTAAAATCCTTCACCCGATTTACGTCCAAGCATACCAGCCCGAACCATTCTTCGAATCAAAGGCGAAGTCTTATAGCGTGTATCTCCATACTCATTGTATAAACCTTCCATCCATTTGGTCAATTTATCCAAGCCGATACGATCTGCTAAAGAAAATGGTCCACGCAACATACCGTAACCCACTTTCATCGTCTTATCTATCTCAGCAACAGTACTCACACCCTCCATTAAAAGCTCACAAGCTTCATTTATCATGGGAACAACTAAGCGAGTGCTAATATTTCCTGGTGATCCATACACCTTAATGATATCTTTACCAATCATTCGAGTAAAACGGCGAATTTTTTTAATCGCTTCTTCACTGGTATTTATACAACGATTGACTTCGATAATTTTAGTAGTTAAAACAGGGGAAATAAAATGTACACCTACGGCTCTGCATGGGTGCTTAAGTACCACTGCCAAATCTGAAATCACAATGGTTGACGCATTTGACACAATCAAACAATCATCACTAACTACTGATTCAATTTTTTGAAATACTTCCTTACGAGTAGGTTGATTTGGAACCCATTTTTTTGTGTTAATTGCCTCAATCACAATATTACAATCTGC
The DNA here is from genome assembly GCA_003973505.1 of Bacteroidota bacterium. The sequence goes on along the minus strand of QNXT01000240.1, from coordinate 7,688 downwards.
AAGGCCTTCATAATTAGTAGTTCCCTTGATACGGGACATGATTGCCCGTTTGTCTCCCGAGGTCATCCCCCAATGGCTAATTACATCTTCTATTTGCTCTTCCATTTTCTTAATGGCAAAAGCAACTCTTTCCTCAGATACTTCAACAAAAGTAATATCGATACCACTTTTGCTAATCAAAATAGCTATTTCCTGCCCCATTGAACCACAACCCACTAAGCCAGCTTTTACACCTCCACTTTGTTTTTGTGTACTCTTACTTAGAGCATAGTCTTCTAATTTTTCACTCATTATATATTATATTATTAGGTTTTTATTAGGCTTCTTGAGCTTGGTTCGCCGTGATAGCCACCAAATTTACAATATCATCTACCGAACAACCGCGCGATAAATCATTTATTGGGGCAGCCATTCCTTGAAGAACAGGTCCAATTGCCTGTGCTCCGGCTAAACGTTGTACCAATTTATAACCGATATTTCCTGCATCTAGAGTTGGGAAAACAAGCACATTTGCAAGTCCTGCAACCTTACTATTTGGTGCTTTCTTGCGACCCACCGACTCCACAATTGCAGCATCAGCCTGCAATTCTCCATCAATAGCCAAATCAGGAGCCATTTCTTTGGCCAGCTTTGTAGCTTCAATTACTTTATCTACGTCTTCATGTTTACCACTACCCATAGTGCTAAAACTTAGCATAGCAACTTTAGGGTCAATTTTCGCAATCTTCTTTGCTGTTTCAGCAGAAGCAACTGCAATTTCAGCTAGTTGTTTAGCTGTAGGATTTGGATTCACAGCACAATCAGCAAATACCATAATTCCATCTTCACCGTAAGTTGAATCCTCAACAATCATGATAAAAGCTCCCGAAACCACACTACTATTAGGTGCGGTTTTAACTATTTGAAAGGCTGGGCGCAAAACATCACCCGTAGCATTCTCAGAACCGGCCACTTCTCCATCAGCATAACCCGCTTTTATCATTAAAGGAGCTAAATACAATGGATTATTTACCAAATCATCAGCTTGTTCAAGCGTTAAACCCTTTCCTTTTCTCAACTCGAATAACAATTGTTTCATCTCGTTGCGTTTAGGATGATCTAAAGGATTAACTATTTCGGCTTTTGCAATCCCTGTAAGTCCTAACACTTTTACTTTCTGTGAAATAACCTCTGGATTTCCCACCAATATAATCTTGGCAATTTTAGTATTCAAGATGACATCAGCTGCTTTCAGCATGCGATCTGTATCTCCCTCTGGAAGAATAATTGTTTTCTGTAACTCTTTTGCGTTACTTATAATATCTTGTAATAATCCCATTTTAATACTGTTTCAAATTTGTGCAAAAGTATAATTTATTCCTACATAAAACGATTTTTAACAATAATTAATATGATTGTTAATTATCCTACTAATCAAACACTTAAGCACAGTTTAAAATAAAACAAACAGCTACTCCAAGAAATATCTGTTTAAAAATGCCTGAGCATAAAAAAAAAGCGTTTCCATTTAGAAACGCTTTTTGATTTTATACTTGTTTTTGTCTATTTTGAAGCCTCTTCAAGAATGGTTTCATCTACTAAGATGCGGCCACAATACTCACAAACAATAATTTTTTTATGTATACGAATATCCAATTGACGTTGAGGTGGAATCTTATTAAAACAACCACCACAAGCATCACGCTCAACCGCTACTACAGCCAAACCATTACGTGCATTTGAACGAATACGTTTATAAGCTGCTAATAATCGATCTTCGATATACTGCTCATTTTCTTCAGACTTGGCAAGAAGTTCTTTCTCATCACGCTCTGTTTCTGAAACGATTTCTGTAAGTTCTTTCTTCTTATTTTCCAAATCAATTTTACGCTCATCAAGGTTAGCCTGAGCTTGTTTAATTGCCTCTTGCTTCACTTCTAAAGCATACTGATCTTCTTTAATACGTTTTTCAGCTAATTCAATTTCTAAACCCTGATACTCAATCTCTTTAGTAAGCGAATCATATTCACGATTGTTACGAACATTCATTCGCTGATCTTCATATTTCTTGATAAGAGCTTTACCGTCTTCAATAGCAATCTTACGCTCTTGAATACGTGCATTAATCTCATCTACTTCGGTATGCAAATTGTCAATTCGAGTTTGAAGACCTGTGATTTCGTCTTCTAAATCCTGAACCTCTAATGGCAATTCTCCACGAACGTTACGAATTTCATCAATTTTCGAATCAATTATTTGTAATCGTGCAAGCGCAATTAAACGCTCCTCTGTGGATACATCAGCTAAATTTACTTTGTTATCTGCTCCAGCTTTTGTTTTACTCATCTGCCTATACTGTTTAAATTATTGACTATAAATAGTTTATCGGATTAGTGTTTGCCTCCGAAATTTGGACTGCAAATGTAGGAAATTTTTCCTTAATGTAACTGATTAATAATTCTTTTGTAAACTGTTCGCTTTCGTAATGCCCAATGTCAGCAATCACAATTTGACCATCCGCATCAAAAAATTCATGATACTTCACATCACCAGTGATATATACATCAGCACGAGCAGCTTTGGCTTTATGAATTAAGAATGCTCCACTACCTCCACAAAGAGCAACTTTTTTCACATTCCTATTACGAAGTTTGGTATACCTCACTCCTTCAGCTTGAGTGATATTTTTAAGCTTCTTCAAAAAAATCAGTTCATCTTCAGGGGTTTCCATATCGCCAATAATTCCCGCTCCCAAATTGACACTCTCATTTTCTAATTTATAGATATCAAAAGCAACCTCTTCATAAGGATGGGCTTTTTTCAAAGCACTAATAATACTCCGCTCCAAATATTCAGGGAAAATCGTTTCGATACGAACTTCTTCTTCAAAATGAATTTGATTGATTTTGCCAACAAAGGGATTTGCATCCTCTCCTGCTCTAAAGCTGCCTTGTCCCTCGGTGTTAAAACTACATTGGTCGTATTTGCCTATATGTCCAGCACCCGCTTCGAAGATTGCTGAACGCACTTTCTCAGCATAATCTTTTGGACAATAAGTTATTAATTTCCGAAACCGTCCTTTTAAAGGATCCAAAACCTTGACGTTTTTCAATCCTAATTTTTCGGATAAGATCCTATTCGTTCCCAAAATTACATTATCCAAATTGGTATGCATGGCATATAAAGCAATATCACTTTTGAGAGCATCAATCACAATTCGTTCAACATAATTTTTACCATTAAGCTTTTTTAGCCCCTTAAAAATAATGGGATGATGCGAAATAATCAGGTTCACTCCTTTCGCTTTTGCTTCTTCTAGAACCTCCTCTGTTACATCAAAGCATATTAATGCTGAGCTAATATTTTTATTGGTTTCACCAACAATTAAGCCCGCATTATCATAAGACTCCTGATAAGAGGGAGGGGCCAAAAGCTCCAATTCCGAAATAATTTGTTGTAGTTGCATATATTTATCTACTTTTTTTCTTCTGATTACAAAAGTAAGGAAAAAGCATATCCCTCTATTTCTTTAAATATCTTCAAAATTTTGATACAATTAAATTTTTATAAAAGGATACTTACTTTTTGTATTTTTGAGCACCAAATTAAAAAATAAATAAATGAAAATATTAGTTACGGGGGGTTTGGGATATATAGGCTCACACACTGTAGTTGAGCTACAGCAAAACAATTACGATGTTGTTATTGTTGATAACCTTTCCAATAGTCGCATTGAAGTTTTAGGTCAAATAGAGAAGATTACCGGAATAAAACCCGAGTATGAAAACTTCGATTTATCGAATGAACAACTTTGTGCTGATTTTTTTGAACGAAATAATGATATCGATGGCATTATCCATTTTGCTGCATATAAAGCTGTTGGCGAATCGGTGGAAAAGCCCATCGAATATTACAGAAATAATATTGGTTCGCTTTTGAATATTATGGACAATATGAGAAAACATAAGATTCAAAACATGGTTTTCTCATCTTCATGTACGGTTTATGGACAACCAGACGAACTCCCTGTAACCGAGCAAGCACCAATTAAACCAGCACTTTCACCCTACGGCTATACCAAGCAAGTGGCTGAGGTGATGATTCGTGATTTTATTTATGCCCATTCGGCCAAAAGTATTGCATTGCGTTATTTCAATCCCATTGGTGCCCATGAATCGGCATTGATTGGAGAATTACCCTTGGGTGTACCCAATAATTTAATGCCTTTTATCACCCAAACTGCTGCCGGAATTCGAGAGCAGCTCAGTGTGTTTGGTGACGATTATAACACTCCTGACGGTACGGCCATCCGCGATTATATTCATGTGGTAGATTTAGCAAAAGCTCATGTGATTGCGGTAGAGCGTATGATGAATAATAAGCAAAAACTTGATTTTGAAACTTTCAATATTGGTACCGGAAATGGCTATAGTGTTTTGGAAGTAATCAAATCCTTTGAGAAAACCAGTGGTAAAAAACTAAATTATAAAATTGTAGCACGTCGTGAGGGTGATGTGGAACAAGTATGGGCCGATACGAATTTTGCAAATAAGGAGTTAGGCTGGAAAGCCGAGAAAAGCTTAGATGAAATGACTTTGAGTGCGTGGAATTGGCAGTTAAAATTAAAATAAATGCGTTAGCTGCAATTTCACATTTGCACATTCGCGACTAAATAACAGATTATGAAAAAGATACTAATCACCGGAGGAGCCGGATTTATTGGATCACATCTTGTGCGTTTATTTGTAAACAAATATCCTGATTATCAGATTATAAATTTGGACAAATTGACCTATGCAGGAAACCTAAACAATTTGCGTGATGTGGAGAATGCACCCAATTACGAGTTTGTAAAAGGCGATATTGTGGATGCTAAATTTATCTACGATTTATTTGAGCAACATCAGTTTGATGGCGTGATTCATCTTGCTGCCGAATCGCATGTGGATCGCTCCATCACTAATCCCAATGAGTTTATTATGACCAATATTGTAGGCACGGCAAATCTGTTGAATGCTGCCAATCGTATATGGGCTGATAAGCAGGAGGGAAAACGCTTTTATCATGTTTCTACCGATGAAGTTTATGGTTCGCTTGGTGAAACAGGCTTCTTTGTGGAAGATACGCCTTACGACCCAAAAAGTCCTTACTCGGCATCCAAAGCCAGCTCCGACCATTTAGTGCGTGCTTATCATAATACCTATAAGCTACCCGTTGTTATTTCCAACTGCTCTAATAATTACGGTTCATATCAGTTTCCTGAGAAGCTGATTCCTTTGTTTATTCACAATATTAAAAATAATAAACCTTTGCCTGTTTATGGAAAAGGTGAAAATATTCGTGATTGGCTATGGGTGGAGGACCATGCAAGAGCCATTGATGTGATATTCCATGGAGGAAAAGACGGTGACACATACAATATTGGAGGCCATAATGAGTGGACTAATATCGATTTAATAAAACTGATGTGCAAAATTGTGGATCGAAAATTGGGTCGTCCTGAGGGCGATAGCGAAAAGCTAATTACCTATGTAAAAGACCGTGCTGGTCATGATTTACGCTATGCTATTGACTCCACCAAGTTGCAAAATGAATTGGGCTGGACGCCTTCCTTACAGTTTGCCGAAGGTTTAGAGAAAACGGTTGAATGGTATTTGGAAAACACCGAATGGTTGGAAAATGTTACTTCAGGCGATTACCAAAAATACTACGAAGAACAATATCAAAAGCGGTAGGTCTTTTTAAATATACTGAATAAAATCATTCTAAGGAGTTTTTATATAGTCTTATATGAAAGCTCCTTATTTGTTTTTAGATGGTTGTAAATATTTAAATACACACAGATTTTTGTCTGACAGAATCATTCTCCCCAACAAATATTCACCCATATTAATTTTAAGAGATTCAATTTTTTTAACCATTACGCCCTCGCTTTCGTTCTTTTTGTTTCCGACTTTTCAAGATATCATCAATACTATTATACTCTTTCTCTGGAAATAAACTATGGAACTCCTCCAAAGCATCAAGAGTCAAAGCAAGCTTCAATAGGTTTTTTAGGGAAATTTCTCCACTACTCTCAAAGCGTTTGATGCTTCCCCAACTCACCCCTGACTTCTCCGACAACAACTTCTGCGACATATTCAAAAATAATCGTCTTTTTCGCATTCGTTGTGCAAGTTTTTTCGCAATGGAAACAGGGTTAAAATCGTCAAGAATAAAATCCATATAGATAATATATTAGCTATTATACTACAAATATACAGATAATAGTTAATATATTAGCTATTGATATTAACTTAGGCGAAAAGTTTTTTGAAAAGAAGTATCAAAAGCGGTAGATTCGATTTTTTTAAACACTACACCCTCGCTTTCGTTCTTTTTGTTTCCGACTTTTCAAGATGTCATCTAAACCACTATATTTTTTATATACCTATATTTTAGATGTATATTTTTATTTTATGTATATTTGCAATATGAAGAATAAAAACTTATATAAAGGAACACTGGAAAGTTTAATATTTCAACTACTGAGAGTAAATAATCGGATGTATGGTTATGAAATAAGCAAAACAATTAAGCAGTTAACTAACAACGAGATGCATATTTCAGAGAGTAAGTTATACCCTACCTTACATAAACTTGAGGCGGATGGAATGTTGGAAGTTGAAGTAGAAAGTACAGGAACACGTCTTCGAAAATACTATAAGCTAACAGAAAAAGGGGTTAAAGAATCTCAAACCTACCTTGAAGAACTTAAAAAGTATATCTTCTCATTAAGTAATTTTGTTGAACTAAAAATAAGCTAAACATGTTGACAAAAGAACAGATAGCTTCCATACGCATTAATATACGTAACAGAGGCGTTGAAACAATTGATTTAGAAACGGAAATGGTGGATCATATTTCGACAGGAGTGGAAGATAAAATGAAATTAGGGGCTTCGTTTCGGGATGCTTTTAAAGCAACTATGCTTGAGTTTGGTCCTTATGGGATGGCTAAACTGCAAGATATGAAATACGATACTCTTCGTAAAAAAGGATTTAAACGTCTTCTAAAAAAATATTTGGAGTTGCTTACGCCCCCAAAGATACTTGCAAGCTTAAGCTTCTCGTTTATACTATATACCACATTTTATTATTTTCCATCAAACATCGCATTCAAAACTGTGTCCATTAGTATTTTTCTCTTATTTCTTTCAAGTTTGGTATTCTTAAAAATAAAGAATTACAAAAAGAAATACTCTCAAATAAAATCTTTTGATCAGCTACTATCTTTAATTTATATATTTTTTAATGCCCCGTTCTACGAGATCTTCATTAACTCTTCACCAACAAACGTTTTAATGAAAACCTTAATTGTTATACTCCCTAGTCTTTTTTTCTATTCCTATTTTGAGGTGTTTTCAAAACTATATAAAGAGATTGAAGTAGACTATATAAATTCACTTAGTAAATGTAACTATTAAAGGACAAATAGAGCATAAAAAAGCTTCGTTCTTTACAATTTCTCCTCAAACTTTTCCCTCTCAGCATTTCATTATTTCACTACCTTTGTCAATTACATAAAGTACGCCCTGTGAAAACTGGCGGATCAATATATATAAACAAAAATTGAACAAATGTATTCTGATTTAGATGGCTTAAATTCAAGAGGATGCTGTAGCATTCCTGATGCCTCTCAGAAAAACGAAAATATAAATCAGCACTCAT
>QNXT01000246.1 GCA_003973505.1 Bacteroidota bacterium | reverse complement strand
TAAAATGCATAACACCCAACTATGGTGATGTGGAAAAAGTTTATATTCTCCAAGGGCGATTTATAAATGAAATCGACATGCGTGAACATCGCAAAATGGCATGCATTGGAAGATTAGTAAAAACAGGACTTTTTGGCAGAAATAATCCCATCGGCAAAATGATTTCCGTAAACGGAATCCCATTTAAAGTTGTTGGTGTTTTTAATGATAAAGGAGGCGACCGAGATGTTCGCCGCATCTATATCCCCTATTCTACGGCACAAATAATTTATAGCTTAGATAATAAAGTTGGACGCATTCCAATTCAAACCAATGCGAACCTCGAAGAGAGTTTAGCAATGGAAAAGAAAGTAAAAAACTTACTTGCGAAAACACATGATTTCGACCCCAACGACCCCAGAGCTATTCACATTTGGAATACCATTGAAGACTTTATGGAATTTACCAATCTCTTTTCCATGATACGAAAATTCATTTGGTTTATCGGAATCATGACCATCATTGCAGGAATTGTAGGGGTAAGTAATATCATGATTATCATTGTTAAAGAACGCACCAAAGAAATTGGAATCAGAAAAGCCATAGGTGCAAGTCCTGGCTCCATAATCGGGCTCATTATGCTCGAATCGGTGCTTATCACTTCTTTTGCCGGCTATATAGGGCTTGTTGTGGGCACTTTTGTGCTTGAAGCCATTTCTAAGTACGTTCCTGCCTTGGACTATTTCCGCAATCCTGAAGTGGATATTCAAACTGCACTCATTGCCACTGCGGTATTGGTTATTTCTGGTGCGGTAGCCGGTTTAATTCCTGCCATGCGCGCTGCCAATGTAAAACCTATTGAAGCCTTAAGAGACGAATAAATATGTTTGAAAAAGATAATTGGCACGAGATATATGTGGTTTTAAGTAAAAACAAAATCAGAACAGCGCTAACGGCATTTGGCGTTTTTTGGGGAATCTATATGCTCCTCGTAATGATGGGTGCAGGTTCAGGCTTACGACATGGAGTGATGGATAATTTCAGCTCTCGGGCAACCAATAGCATGTTTCTTTGGGCTCAACGAACAACAATTCCTTATAAAGGTTTCCCACAGGGACGAAGTTATTATTTTAATAATGACGACACCCAGGCCATGCTCGATAATATTCCCGAGATAAAATACATAGCACCGCGTGGACAATTAGGCGGGTATCGTGGTGGTAATAATGTATTTAGAGGACTAAAATCAGGAGCCTTTAGTGTGAATGGTGATATGCCCGATTTTTTCAAAATCAATCCTTTCAAAATTCTTAATGGCCGCCTGATAAATGAAAACGACATCAAAGATTATCGAAAAGTAGCTGCAATTGGAAAACGAGTTTACGATGTTTTATTCACACCTGGTGAAAACCCCATTGGACAAGCCATACAAATCAATGGAGTATATTTTACGGTAGTGGGTGTTTTTGACAACCTACATTCAGGAAATGGCGATAATGAAGAATCACAAACCATTTTTATTCCTTTTTCTACCTTTCAGAGAGCCTTCAATTGGGGAAATGTTGTAGCTTGGTACTCCATTACCTCCACCAAGGAGGTTCCCGTTTCGGTAGTAGAAGAAAAGGTATTAAAGCTATTGGCCGAACGCCATTCTATTTCTCCGAAAGACACACAAGCATTTGGTCATTGGAATATGGAAAAAGAATTTAAAAAAATACAAAGCCTGTTTTCAGGAATCAGTGCTCTGATATGGATAGTAGGACTTGGCACACTCATAGCTGGTGTAATTGGCGTGAGTAATATTATGCTTGTAACTGTGAAAGAACGCACCAAAGAATTTGGCATAAAACGAGCGCTCGGAGCAACACCATTTTCCATTATTCTACAGATTATTATGGAGTCCATACTTTTAACAAGCATCGCCGGAATTCTAGGATTAATATTTGGCGTATTCACAGTTGAAGGCATAAATATGCTTATGCAAGGCAGCGATGGGGGTATGTTTAGAAACCCTGAGGTTGATTTAAATATCGCAATAAAAACAATAATAATCATGATAGTAGCTGGCGGTTTTGCAGGTTTTCTTCCTGCCAATCGAGCGGTGCGCATACGACCTATTGATGCATTACGAACCGAGTAAAAAAATAAATTATAGATAACAAAACTATAAAACTGAAAATCAATGAAAAAAGCAATCAAAATCATCATCCTTATCCTCTTTATTGGAGCCTTTATCGGTACAATATATTATCTATATCAAAAATCGGAGACTGATCCTGTTGTTTATAAAACAGAAACTCCCTTTATTTCCACCATCATTGACAAAACCGTAGCAACAGGTTCCGTAATTCCTCGGAAAGAAATTGAGATAAAACCTCAAGTTTCTGGAATTATAACCGAAATCTATGTTGAAGCGGGAGATAAAGTAAAAAAGGGAGATAAAATTGCACGCATAAAAATCATTCCCAATATGGTGAATTTGAATTCTGCTGAAACGCGTGTGGAAAATGCAAAGATTAATGTGCAGGATATAAAAATTCAATACGACCGTCAAAAGCAATTGCATGAAAAAGGAGTCATTTCAGACCGTGATTTTCAGCAAGTAAAATACTCATACGAAAGAGCTAAATCAGAAGTAAAAGCTGCCGAAAACAATTTACAATTAATTCGTGAAGGAACAACCAAAGATTCAGGAAATCACACGAATACCATTGTTGTTTCTACTATTTCAGGCACTGTTTTGGATGTCCCTGTGGAAGAGGGATTTTCAGTTACCGAAACAAATAATTTTAATGCAGGAACCACCATTGCCACCGTTGCCGATATGACTGACATGATTTTCAAAGGCAAAGTTGACGAATCGGAAGTAGGGAAAATAAAAGAAGGCATGCCGCTTATTCTAACGATTGGCGCATTGGAAAATGTCACTTTTGATGCCACTCTGAAATATATTAGCCCAAAAGGAGTAAAGGAAAATGGAGCAATACAGTTTGAAATAAAAGCCGATGTAATTCTTAACGATAGCGTGTACATCAGAGCAGGCTATAGTGCCAATGCTGATATTGTTTTACATCGTGCTGATAGCGTATTGACTATTCGTGAAAGTTTATTGCAATTTGACAATAAGAAAGCCTTTGTAGAAGTAGAAGTGGATAGCATGAAATACGAACGACGTGATATTGAAACGGGGCTTTCTGATGGTATCAACGTACAAGTTCTAAAAGGTGTGAAGGAGGGAGAAAAGATTAAAGTTTGGAATGGAGCTTTGAGGTAATTTAACCTTCAAAAAAAATAACCTTTCCAAAAGTTTTTCGCTTTTGGAAAGGTTAAAAATAAAGATACTATTTCAAAAGGTACTATTTCAAATGGGCTTCTTCGGCCTGAATAACCACTTTTTCTTTAGGGCCGTCAGCATAATAAACAAAGGCTACAATCTTCAGATTATCAGGATTCCAATCACTTCCAATTTTATAATTGGAATAAGACTTATTGTAAACCTTACCTGCAACCAAAGCCTCATCAGCAAACTGCTCACCCCAAGTAGTATTAATAGTTCCCCTTAACACATCATTATGTTCATAGTCCAAAATCTCTTGACCATTATTTATCTCTGGAGTTGTATTTTTTTGGGCTGCAATAATTTTACTTTCAAGTACCATTACCGAAACATTATATTTACCCGCAGGCAAATTCGCAAGTACACTCATTTTCACATCCACACTTATGGTGCTATCCGAAGAATTATACGAAGGATCAATTTCGATATAAACATCAGGCAATTCAGGTAGTGAATCCAACACCAAACTTACTGCCGTAGCATAAGCTGCTGGGTCCATCAAATAACCACCTTTATTTATTCTATTAACCATACCTTTAGGTAGTGGTGCTGTTATTGCTCCAAACTCCGTTGCAATAGCAGTTCCATCAGGTGTTCTAAAGTCATAATCATAGGGTGCTGCTTTGGGTTTTGCAAAAAAGCCCGCATGAATTACAACAGGTACTATACGCTTAGGATAAACTTTTTCCAAGCCCTCAATGATTACATGAGCTGCAGGACAATTCACACATAAATGGCCGGTAAAATCTTCCAATAAAACTTTACGAACTGTATCACCAACAAGCCCACCATCACCCGTATTCATATAAGGCTCATCTATCTTATCACAACAAGATGTCAAGAATGTTAAACTAAGCGTGAAAATGGTAAAAATGATTAAATTTATTTTTTTCATATCTCAAAAATCTCAAAATTAAAAACTACTATTAACCGTCAAGGTAAATCCATTGGAAGCGGGCACAGCTCTACAAACACCACCTACGCATACAATTCCCTCTCTCTGCTTACCATAACCCGCTGAAATACGCGTGGTTTTATGGGTATATCCTACAGTAAAAAAAGGATATAAATAAGGATCTGTTTTTTCATGACCCACCATTTCATTTCCGAAATTGTACATCATAATTACCGCACCAAAAAATCCTTTACGATTGTATTCAACCATCATTTGCGACCAATTACCATCATCTTGTTTGGTAAATAAACCTTGCATCTCAACGTGTAAAGAATTATAAGGTTTAAATTTCCACCAAACATCACCAACCACAATATCGGCAAAAACATCTGGAGCATTATGACCTTCATTTATTAATGTATTATAATACTGATTCATATACATCAATGCCACTTGCCACTTTCTGCTTAGCTTACGCGAAATTTTAATATTGAAATCGTAGAAGTATTTTTCGTCACCCAATTTGAAATAATCAGAAGAATATCCCAATGTTCCTGTTTGACCTATGTCTGTAGAATCATTTATTTTTGATTTATAAATGGAGTTAGAGAAAGCATAATTAATGTCGATGCTTGTACCATATCGACCACCTAAAGTACTCTTCTTTTTCAATTTATAGATAAAAGTAGCTTGTAGGCCCATTTGTCCGTTTGCCTGAGAAGCATAAGGATACATAGCCGCTAATGTATAAGCATGTTGACGTGTCATGGCAGGAATATATCCAATATGTGAATCGAAACCCGTGGCTGTACGACTTGAACGGAAATCCATATTATCAGAACGATTCAATTGCAAAGTAAAACCAATTCCTCTTCGAGAATAACCTAACTCCACCATGGCAGCATTTCCTTCTTTATATATAAAGTTGTTGGTCGCATTTGGATCATTAATCTTATTGGCCACTTCCATTTTAAAATTAAATCCTCCTCTATATAATTGAAATCTTCCTGCATAAGCACCAACATTTTCCGGAAGATTATAAATGGGGTTTTGATCAACCTGATTACGACATACAAAACTTCCTCCAAGGAAAATACGGGTTTTTGAGTCACTCATAGGTTTTAACAAATCGTTAAGCGAGAGCTGCCCATCAATACCACGAACTAATCCTGGACCTAAATCCCAAAATAAACGTTGCTTAGCCACCAAACCTGTTACCGTTAAGGCTTTCATTTTATATTTCACTCTCACACCGTCGAATGAATTATCAAATCCTAAGTTCCATTCCTGATAACCACGAAGAATCATTCCTGAGCCAAACTGCTCATAAAAGTTTCCCGCTGTAACATCAATTCGTTCATTAGAATAACGTAAATAACGATACCCAAATCCATTACCGTTCCAACGTGAATCGTAACCTTGCATTGCGGGCATAAAAAGTTCGTAACGCATTCCTGCCTCGAATCCTTTATTCGTATAACGCATTTCCAAAAAGGCATTTACGGCCATTTTTTCCGGAATTTCATTTGCTCCAATAGCAGAGTCTGCTTTATAGTACTGCGCATCGGCTTGAAAGCTACCATGTACTTCACCGCCTCCTAACACATTGTTTTGTGCTTGAATTTTGCCATAGGCAAAAAAGCTTAAAACCACTGTAAATAGTATAAATCTATTCATATTTGAATCTTTAATATAATGTGGAAAATAAATCTACAGAGCTTACATCGAAGATACATCCTCGCCTTTGGCAACTTTACGAATCACCTCAATAAGTTCCAATTCCGAACCTTCGGTAAAAGCAGTATGTTCCCATACAATTTCCCCTTTTCCGTTCAATACAAAAGTATGAGGGACTAAGTTTACACCCATAGCACGTTGAAAATCTTTATTCTCATCAAGATATACTTCATAATCCCAATCTTTACCATTAACTAATGGAAGAACTCCACCTGATGTACGCGAATTGTCAACAGAAATAGCTATCAACTTCACTCCTGTTTCGTCTTGCCAATCTTCATATACATCCGATATGGTAGTTAACTCATGAATACAAGGCTTACACCAAGTTGCCCAAAAACTAATAATAATAGGCTTTCCATCATTTTCAAAAGTAGAAGTGCTTACCACTCGACCATCTAATGTCTTCACATCTACCTTTGGCAAAGGTCGGTTACCACTTGTAAAAGAGAGCATTCCTGCTACAATAATTAAGAGTGTAAAAAAACGTAAATTCTTCATAATAATACTGTTTATGTGTGTGTAATGTTAAAAAAAATAAAATAATAATTTTTATATGTTGCGAAAATAGAAATAATTAAAAGTAATAATCGAATTATGGCAAAAAAAATGCCAATATAACGAGCAATCTACATTATATAGATTCTTTCTAAATACCTTGAATATTAAAGCCTTTTTTTCGCACCTTATCGAGCTTTTTACCGATCAAGCAAATACACACTTCACTCACAGCACACACAACTCACTACCATACTGAACATTACAAATACCATTATAATTTAGTTGTTAAGAATACCAAAATCCCTATTCCTCATTTGTTAAATTTGGAACATATTTTATCAATAAAAAAAGATGTTTTCATTCATATATTTTATAATTTAGCGCACTTAATATAAACTATAAACTAAAAATTAAACAACATGAGAAAAATTACATTTCTTTTATTTGCATTAGTGCTTATTTCATTTAGCTCTAAAGCGCAAGTAACCTATTCGGAAGATTTCAACAACGGATTACCTTCCAACATGACTTACATTGACGGAGATAGTCTAACTCCTTATTACACCAACTGGACTGTTGGAACTCCTTGGATTTCTTATGAAAGAGCTCCAGGTGACAGTATGGCTTTGAGTACTTCTTATTACAGTCCTGCTGGACAATCTGACGATTGGATGATTACTCCAGCTATCACTCCTGTTGCTGGCGATTTCCTAGTATGGGAAGCTATGGCATGGAACGGAACTTATGCTGATGGTTATGAAGTAAAATTATCTACTACAAGTGGTACAGATAGAACTACTTTTACAACAACTCTTTTGTCTGTTTCTGCTGAGCAAACTCAGTGGACTGGTCATTCAATTGACTTAAGTAGCTATGCAGGACAAACTGTTTACATTGCTTTTGTTAACACTTCAAATGACATGTATATCTTATCTATTGATAATATCACTGTAATGTCAACTCAATACGATGTAGAGCCTACTGCTGTTATAGTACCTTCAAAAATCGGTTTAAACTTAGCTCCATTTGATGTAATGGGAACTGTTGTAAACAAAGGCCTTGCAACAATTACCAATTATAAATTAAACTACAGTGTTAATGGTGGTGCTACTGTATCTACAGTTATCACTCCTACAACTGGTTTTGGAACTTATGCAACTGATGATTTCTCTGCATCATGGACTCCTACTGCTGTTGGTGTATATACTATTAAAGTTTGGATTACTGACCTTAATGGTTCTAACGCAAATGCAGGTGCTACAGATACTGTTTCTGCACAATGTGAAATCATTGCTCATTCAGTACAAAGAATTCCATTATACGAGACATTCACTTCTTCAACTTGTGGTCCTTGTGTAGCAGGTAACACAAATATGGATGCTTTATTTGCTGCTAATCCTAACAAATGGACATGTGTTAAGTATCAAATGAGCTGGCCAGGTTCTGGTGACCCTTATTATACTGCTGAAGGTGGTGTTCGTAGAAATTTCTACGGTGTAAACTCTGTACCTCGTCAAGAAATTGATGGTGGATTTGACGGAAACTCTGCTTCTGTTACTCAGGCTCAATTCACTCAAGCTTATAACAATCTTTCATTACTTGATATCAGTGCTGCATTAAATATTTATGGTAAGAAATGTGATCTTACTGTTGATATGACTCCATCTGATGACATCTCTGGAAACCTTAAATTATTTGTTGCAATAGTTGAAAAGAAAACTACTGGTAACGTTGGAAGTAATGGTGAGACTGAATTCCATTATGTAATGAAGAAAATGATGCCAGATGCAAACGGTACCACTCTTGCTGCTTTCACAAGCGGAAACACTGTAAGCAAATCTCTTTCTTACAAATTCAACGGAAACTATCGTTTACCTGCTGATGCATCTAATCCTATCGACAATGCAACTGAGCATTCAGTTGAGGAGTTCAGCGATTTAATTGCTGTTGTTTGGGTACAAGATGTAGCTACTAAAGAAGTTCTTCAATCTGCATTCTCATCAGTTACTGCTGGTATGACTGAAGCTGAAAGAGCTAATTTAATTACTGCTGTATATCCTAATCCTGCTAATGATCAAGTTAATATTAACTTAAACATGGAGCAATCAGAAAACGTTGAAGTTTCTATCTTCAATACTGTTGGACAAGTTGTTCTTAATAAGAATTATGGTAGCTTGAATGGTGTTAATACACTTAACATTCAATTAGGTGATCTTACAACTGGTATTTATTTTGTAAAAATTGCTGTTGGAGATAAAGTTTATACTAAACCTCTTCAAATTACTAAGTAATTTTTAAGAAACTATTTTTCAAAAGCCATCGGTCGTTGACCGATGGCTTTTCTATTTTAGGGCATTGATAATTAAATTAGCATATTTTAACATTTCTTAAATGCAACTAATTTCAATAACTAATGTCTACGACATAGTAATTTACTATATTTGCAAAATAATTATACACACTATTAAAATTAATACTATGAAGAAAATCTTACTTTTAACTTTGCTAACTTACTTTTCTATTTTAGGTGCTTATGCACAAAGTTTGGAATTATATACTAAAGATGGAGTAAAGCTAAATAATGGCGATACTATTGTTTCTGTTTCAACAGATGCCACCGCCGATTTAGTGGTAGGCATGAATGTAACAAATTCAGGAACTAGTACACTAAATGTATTGGCTAAAAAAACGGAATTAGACATTGTTTCTGGCTCTGAAAATTATTTTTGCTGGGTTAGTTGCTATTTACCAAACATTTTCGTTTCTCCTAGTCCTTTCACCATCGCTGTTAATGACACCATTAAAATATTTTCTGGAGATTATAGCTCAAATGGAAATGTAGGAACCTCATATATCAGATATACATTTTTCAGTCAGAAAAATGTTAATGATTCTATCGCTTTTATTGTAAAATTCATTGCACGATGCTAAACCAAGTGTTGAAATCTCTAATTTATTTCCAAACCCTGCAACAAATAAAGTTTCTGTAAAATATGACCTAAAAGGTGCAAATAATGCACAATTAGAAATTCGCAATGTTTTGGGATCTTTGGTTAAGAAAGTTTCTATTAATGAATCGAATGGTTTATTAAATGTTGATGTTTCTGATTTGACAAACGGAGTTTATTTTTATTCATTTATAGTGAATAATGAAATTATCAAATCAAAGAAATTGATTATTCAACGATAGTTTTTATTTTTATAAACTTATCCAAAAAAAGGCAATGTCAAGAATTTGATATTGCCTTTTTCATTTATATACCTCCCCCACTTAATATAGAATTCAGGTAATTTATATCTTTGCCTTAAAATTAATCTTCTTATCATGATAAATCGAAAAAAATATTTCTCTGTCAGCATCCTTTCAGCATTAGTACTCATATCATTATTTGCTTTTGCCTATAAAACATCAATTCTAAAGGATGATGTTGTTATACCTGCATCATTATCAAATATTAGCAAATCAGGTAATGACTTTATTCTTAAATATAAAGGTCAAGCACTGAAATTATACACTATAGAACAAGAAAATCAAAACCGCGAAAAATGGACACTCAGCCAGTTTGACGAAGTGGAAAAAGGAACGGAGAATGGAATTGATTTTCAATTTAAGAAGGATTTCAACGGAACCCTTATTTACGGGCTCTACGGAGATGAGCCCATGGAACATCCCATTGCTGTATATTTTAAAAGACATGAGAAGATAGAACAAGGTAAAGCTTCCATCAATATACGTAAGAAGCTCAGTGGTAAATACGATTTGGCTAATTGGGAAAAGCATAAAAAAGGACGGTTAGCCTATCGAGTTCTCGATGATAAAAACAATATTATCATCAATAAAAGCATTTCATTTGTTGTCGATAAGGAGTTTAAAATTGTACCTGATTTGGTTTGGGGTCCTTTTTTAAGCAAACAAACCACCAATAAAATCACTCTACGCTTTGCAACTAACCAAGTGTGCAGCCCTGTGGTAATGGTTAACAATAAAAACTATGAACTAAAAGAAGGTAAATATCATGAAATTACCATTAGCAATCTTGAAGCAGGGAAAAGCTATGAATACAAATTGCAAATTGGTGATATAACACATAGTTACAAACTGACCACAGCTCCAAATGCAGACAATGAGAGTAAATTCACTTTCGCCTTTGCAAGTGATAGTCGAGGTGGAACCCAATTAGGAGAAACCAATACAAAGGGACATAATGCCGATATTCTAAAGAAATTAGCTGCTTTGGCGACCTATAAGAATATCAAATTTTGGCAATTTACCGGTGATATGATCGATGGTTATAAAATTGACCGTGATGAAATGGAATTGGAATATACCAATTGGCTAACAAGCATCAGCCCTTTTATGCATAGCACTCCCCTGAATGTAGGCATGGGAAACCATGAAATACTAATGAACACTTTTGGAAATCCGAAAAACTATATGAGTGTAGATGGCTTCCCGTATGACACACGCTCAGGAGAGTCTGTTTTTGCCAAATACTTTGCAAACCCAAACAATGGCCCTGAGAGTGAAGATGGTTCAAAATATGACCCAAACAAGAACACTATCGACTTTCCTTCTTATAAGGAGAATGTATATTCCTACACCTATGGTAATGTAGCCATAATTGTTATGCACTCCAATTATTGGTACACGCCAAATCATCGAATCATTCCTCAAATTGGTGGAAATCCACATGGCTATGTGATGGATAATCAATTGGAATGGATGAAAAATGAGGTGGCTAAATTTGAAAAGGATAAAAATATCCAGCATATTTTTGTTACAATTCACACTCCTGCATTTCCCAATGGCGGCCATGCAAATAATGATATGTGGTATAATGGAAATAATGAAATTCGACCATGGATTGCAGGCAAAGCTGTGAACAAGGGCATTATCGAAAGAAGAGATGAAATGCTCGATATTTTAGTGAATAAAAGCAAGAAGTTTCGTGTATTATTAACTGGTGATGAGCATAATTACAGCCGCTTAGTGGTGGATAAAAACACAGACATTTACCCTGAGAATTGGAAAGGTAAGAAACTCAAACTCAGTCGTCCATTTGTGCAAATAGTTGATGGTGCTGCCGGTGCTCCGTACTATGCTCAAGAAAACCTCCCCTGGACTCCAAGCCTCAAAAAATTCTCTTCGCAATATGCTTTGGTATTATTTAATGTGGATGGAGAAAAAATTGAAATTGAAGTGATAAACCCAAACACTTTAGAAACCATTGAAAAAGTTGAGCTTTAGAGAATAAACCTTATGGAAAACAAAAAAATAGGACTTAAAGAAGCCATGTCGATCGGTATCGGAGGTATGGTTGGCGGTGGAATATTTGCCGTTTTAGGCTTAGCCGTTTCTTTGGGAAAAGGAGGCACGCCAGTATCATTTTTAATTGCTGGAATAATTGCGCTAATCACATCCTATAGTTATGTAAAGCTTTCATTATCCTTCCCTGATCGTGGGGGAACTGTTAAATTCATCAATAAGGGATTTGGCAGAGGGGTTTTCAGTGGTGGAATTAATAATTTGCTATGGATTAGCTATATCATTATGCTTTCCTTATATTCTTCAGCATTTGGTTCCTACGCACCAAATCTTTGGGAAATAACGGGTAATAAGTCTCTCGATTCGCATATATACCTAAGCTCTATTATTATTCTTGCGACTTTCATAAATTACTATAGTATTAAAGTAGTGGGAAAAATTGAATCTTTCGCTGTGATTATTAAACTCGTCATTCTAATTTCTTTTGTGTTTATAGGAGCTTATGGTTTATTTGGCAATCCAAACTTTCATCAATTAGCTATTAGCAATTGGGAGTCTCCTCTTAAACTGCTTACTGCCGGCATGGT
>QNXT01000057.1 GCA_003973505.1 Bacteroidota bacterium | reverse complement strand
CACAAAGTAACGATTAATAAAATTGTATTTTTACAGCTAAGCAAATAATAGAAATAAATGGACATTTTTGAAGCCCAAGAACGCATACAAACTCTTACAAATGAGCTAAAAGAGCATAACTATAATTATTATGTTCTGGCTCAGCCTACTATCAGCGATTTTGAGTTTGATCAAAAGCTTAAGGAATTACAGCAGTTGGAAGAGCAATTTCCGCAATTTGCTGCCGATGATTCGCCCACGAAAAGAGTAGGGGGTGAAGTCAATAAGGAGTTTAAAACTGTGAAACATCGTTATCCCATGTTGTCGCTAGGTAATACTTATAATCGTGAAGATTTAAACGACTTTGATGCACGTATTCGCAAAGCCATTGGTGACGACTTTGAATATGTTTGTGAATTGAAATACGACGGTTTGGCCATTGGTTTGGCTTATAAAAATGGCAAATTAAAACAGGCTGTTACCCGTGGCGATGGTGTGCAGGGTGATGATGTAACAGCGAATGTACGAACCATTCGGAGTATTCCTTTGAGTCTTCGTGGAGATAATTATCCTGACGATTTTGAAATCCGTGGTGAAATAGTGATGACCCGTAGTGGCTTTGCTAAATTTAATGCCCAACGAGAGAAAGAAGGAGCTCAGGCTTTTGCCAATCCGCGTAATGCTGCTGCAGGAAGCTTAAAACTACAAGATTCTGCGGAGGTGGCTAAGAGACCATTAGATTGTTATTTATATTATGTGTTGGGTGAAAATTTACCCGCTCAAAACCACTATGATAATATGATGGCGGCTAAGGCATGGGGCTTTAAAGTTCCTAATTATATTGCCAAGGCTAAAACCATTGATGATATTTTTGCTTTTATCGATTATTGGGATGTGGCTCGAAATGAGTTGGATTTTGATATTGATGGCATAGTGATCAAGGTGAATGATTATGCACAACAGCAGCAATTGGGCTTTACCGCCAAATCGCCTCGTTGGGCCATTTCCTATAAATTCAAAACCGAGCAAGCCATAACGGAATTATTGGAAATAACATATCAGGTTGGGCGAACAGGGGCAATTACTCCTGTGGCTAATCTGGAACCCGTTGCATTGGCTGGTACTACGGTGAAAAGGGCTAGTTTGCATAATGCGGATATTATTGAAGAGCTTGATTTACACGAACATGATTTTGTGAAAGTGGAAAAGGGCGGTGAGATTATTCCGAAAATTGTAGGGGTAGATTTGTCAAAGCGTAAGCCCGGTAGCAAAAAAGTAAAGTATATCGAAAACTGTCCTGAATGTGGAGCTAAGCTTGTGCGCCAGGAAGGTGAGGCCAATCATTATTGTCCAAATGAATACCATTGCCCACCACAAATTAAAGGCAAAATCGAACATTTTGTGAGTCGTAAGGCGATGAATATAGCTTTTGGTGAAGCAACAGTTAATGCATTATACGAGCAGGGTTATGTGAGAAATATTGCTGATTTGTATGACTTAAAAAAGGAGCAGATACTTAAGCTCGAAGGTTTTAAGGAAAAATCTGCTGAAAACATTCTTAAGAGTATAGAGGAATCGAAAACAGTGCCTTTTGAGAAAGTATTATTCGCTTTGGGGATTCGATATGTGGGGCAAACCGTAGCTGCAAAACTGGCAGAATATTTTGGTAGTATGGAAAATTTAATGAAAGCTACTGAAAAAGAGTTGATGATGGTAGATGAAATAGGAGATCGTATTACCGAAAGCCTCCTTAGCTATTTTGCCGATGAGGATAATTTGTCTATAATTAATCGCTTGGCTGTTGCCGGATTGAAATTTGAAATAGAAAAAGAAGCGAGTCAGGAGTCTAATATCCTTCAAGGGAAATCATTTGTAGTAAGTGGTAAGTTTAGTATTGCTCGCGACGATCTTAAAAAAATGATTCGTAATTTTGGCGGCAAGAATGTGAGTGCTATTTCCTCAAAAACGGACTATGTGCTTGCTGGAGATGCAATGGGGCCTGCAAAATTGAAAAAGGCAGAAAAACTTGGTATTCCCATTATTAGTGAAGAAGAATTTATGAAAATGATAGCGAAATAGTATTGCTGTCAATAATTTCAAAAATAGGATAAAATGAATTTATCAGAACGGATATTAAAGCTATTGGGCTGGAAAGTAGTGAATGGTATTGGCGAATTGCCTCGCAAAGCAGTTGTAATTGCGGGTCCGCATACAAGCAATTGGGATTTTGTGTATGGCTTCTTATTTTTTAAAGCCGTAAATTTAAAGGGCTATTTTTTAATTAAAGAGGAAGCTTTTTTTTGGCCTTTGGGTGGCTTTTTGAGATACTTAGGAGGAATACCCGTTCGTCGTGGAGGAAGAAATCGGATTGTGGAGGACTTGGTAAAGCGTTTTGAGGAGGAAGATGAAATGGCTTTGACCATTACTCCGGAGGCAACACGTTCCCTGGTTAAAAAATGGAAGGATGGCTATCATCGTATTGCTATGGCTGCCAAGGTTCCTGTGGTTGTTGGTGCCTTAGACTATAAGTATAAAATAGCTGAGGTAATGGCAACCTATGAACTTGAAGGTGATTTTGAAAAAGATACCTTGCAAATAATGAAGCTCTATGTTGGGAAACATCCCAAACATCCTGAGAATTTCTATTTACCACCTGAGGTTTTGAATGGAGAAGTATAGATTTACGATTTTTGATTTTGGATTATTGATTTTAGATTGGAGGTAAACCTTAAACGGATTTTATTTTATCAATATCGATAGGGAGTAGAAAAACACGTTTAGGAAAAATCAGAAATCACGGTTTTATTTATTTACTTTTGTTTTTCAATATCGGACTGAGTATAGTCCATCATAAACGCAGCAAAATATGTCAATCAGCATACAGAATATAAGTAAAGAATACGGTAGTCAGAAGGCTCTCGATCAAGTAAGTTTTGAAATTAAGGAGGGGGAAATTGTTGGGCTATTGGGTCCCAATGGTGCAGGGAAATCTACTTTGATGAAAATATTGAGTGGCTTTATTCCACCTACCGATGGTGAGGCAAAAGTGGAGGGACTGGATGTAATGGAAGAGTCGTTGGCTGTTCGTGAAAAAATAGGTTATCTACCTGAGAGTAATCCGCTATACCTTGATATGTATGTGAAAGAATACCTCCAATTTGTTGGTGGTATTTATAAGGTGAAAAACCTAAAACATCGTATTGCTGAAATGATTGAACTTACCGGGCTGCAAGTGGAACAACATAAAAAGCTTGGTGCACTTTCAAAGGGTTATCGCCAAAGAGTTGGCTTAGCCGCAACTTTTATTCACGACCCAAAAGTGCTGATTTTGGATGAGCCTACTTCAGGTCTTGACCCCAATCAATTGGTTGAGATTCGTAACCTGATAAAAGAAATCGGAAAGAATAAAACCGTGCTTTTTTCTTCACACATTATGCAAGAAGTTGAGGCTATTTGCGATCGGGTGATTATTATTAATAAAGGAAAAATGGTTGCCGACAGCCCCACAAGTAAATTGCAGAATTTACTTAAAGGTGGTGAAATCATCAGTGTTGAATTCCAGGAAAACGTTGACCTTGCCCAATTGAAAAAGATTGATGGAGTTGAAGATCTAAGTCGAGATGGAAAAATAATAAAGATAAGACCGAGTCAGGGAGCCGATATTCGTGCCGCTATTTACGATTTTGCTCGCGATAATCAATTGACGCTGATTGGACTAAAATCAGAAGAAATGGGACTTGAGGATATATTCCGTGAATTAACCTTGAAATAGTTATTCTTTAAAAGGCTTTTCTGGTTTTACCGTTTTTAATTCGCTTTGCTCGTATTTATGAGTTTGATAAAACGCCCTATTGTTTTCCATGGATGGAGCTTGCGGAGTCCATGGTTTGTGAAACTGATTTTACTCGTTTGTTTTTTGATGCTGATATATATGTTTTGTTATGATTTGAGCTCGCTACGCTCGGTATCTTTATTTTAGACTCTGATTTAACTGATTTGAATTCGCTTTGCTCGATTTTATTTGACGCTGATTTCTATGATTGTTTATGATTTTGAAGTTTTTTTTCACAGAAAAAAACTTCTTATGGAAATGTGCTTGATATTTTTATTGATTTCAAAATAACTTCTTTGAAATTATATTGAAATCAATATCATAAAAAATCATAAGAACCTACATGCTGTCAGGCAAGTCTGCGTCAAAATAAAGCTTGTTTTTCCGCAGGAAAATAAAAGCATAAAAATTTCATCAGCATCTTTTGATGACTAAGTAGTTTTCTCTGAAATTATTCCATGCCTGCCAAACTGATATTCGAAGGATATTGATATATCTTCAAATCAAATTCGGGTATAACAGCCATAACGTGATCAAATATATCCGCTTGAATATTTTCGTATTCAGCCCATGCCGTTGTTGTTGTAAATACATAAATTTCAATGGGAAGCCCTTTCTCTGTGGGTTGCAAATGCCTTACTAAAAATGTCATATTCGAATTAATATCCTGTCGTTGTTTTAAGTATGCTTTAAGGTAAGCTCGAAATATTCCAAGATTTGTTTGACGACGACCATTAACCAATACATTTGGGTCGATATTATTGGTTTTATTATACTCACTTATCTCTTTTTCTTTCTTAGCAAGATAGGTTTTTAGTAACTGAATTTTATTGTATTTCTTAAGCATTTCGTCCGTACAAAACTTCACACTATCCATATCGATACTGATGAATCTTTTAATCCGTCGCCCACCAGATTCTTCCATTCCGCGCCAGTTTTGAAACGAATTGGTAACTAGTGCATAGGTTGGAATCATTGAAATGGTTTTGTCCCAGTTTTGCACCTTAACCACGGTAAGCGTTATTTCTAATACGATACCATCGGCATTGAATTTAGGTACACTTACCCAATCACCAATTCGAACCATTCCATTAAATGTAAGTTGTAAGCCGCCAACAAATCCTAGTATGGGGTCACGAAATATCAGCATAAGCACTGCCGACATGGTTCCTAAACTGAGCAAAAGGGTGCTTATGTCTCTATTGACGAAAATGCCAATGATAAATAGCGTACCAATTAGATAAACAATGATTTTTAAAACTTGAATAAAGCTATCAATGGGCCGTTCTTTTGAAATATCATAACGCTGGTAATAATCTCGAACTGTGGATAAAATGCTATTAGCAATCATAATGCTAATCAGAACCATCCAAGCATTAATAAGTTTGAATATTATTTCAGGCACTTTAAAATCAGGGAGTCCAAGCGCATCGTCGATTAGGTAATTTAATATTATTGCAGGAACGAAATAGGCTATTCTTTTAAAGAAATGATGGTTTTCCAATAAATCATCAAATGAGGTTTTTGATTTTTTGACAAAAGGGATAATTACCTTTTTCATAATTCTCCATGATAATAAAAAGGCAATCCATGCTATTATTAATAAAACGAGTAAGGAAATACTTGTCGAAATAATACTCGAAGAAGCTTCGCTTATACCCATTTTTATAGCGTAGGTATTAAAAAATGATAGAATATGTTCAAACATATTTAAATATTTTGGTCGTAATGAAAATCAAGTGAATATTTTGTTTTTGATACGATTATTATTTTGCAAAAGTACGTGCTTTTTTATTGCTAGCCATATCTTATTCAGTTGGCTATTCATGGGTTTGTCAATTCTAAATAACTAATAATTTTCTCAAAAATAATTTCCATAAACTTTTTTTATTACTTTTGCGCTCGAAGTGGATAAATTTGATTGCTTGCGACCACATGAAAAAATGCTAAACACAATGCCTATCTTTCATAAATGCAGCAATCCACTTCATAAAGAATTTATTAAACATCTCCTTGAAAAGAGATAATTATTAATACAAAATATTTATATAATGGGATATTTATTTACTTCAGAATCTGTTTCTGAGGGACATCCAGACAAGGTTTCTGATCAAATTTCAGATGCAATTTTAGATTATTTTTTAGCTTATGACCCTAGCTCGAAAGTGGCTGTTGAAACTTTGGTTACAACGGGGCAGGTTGTATTGGCTGGTGAAGTGAATTCACGCACTTATGTTGATGTGCAAAAGGTGGCACGTGATGTAATTAATCAGATTGGTTACACCAAAAGTGAGTATATGTTCGATGGAAATTCTTGTGGAGTGCTTTCGGCTATTCACGAGCAATCGGGCGATATTCGTCAGGGAGTTGACCGTGAAGAAAAAGAGAATCAAGGTGCTGGCGACCAGGGAATGATGTTTGGTTACGCTTCCAATGAAACCGATAATTATATGCCGCTTTCATTGGAACTTTCGCATTTATTGGTTTACGAAATGGCGCAAATTCGTAAGGAAGGCAAAGAAATGACCTACCTTCGTCCTGACTCAAAATCGCAGGTTACCATTGAATATGATGATAATAATAAACCCGTGAGAATTGATACGATTGTTGTTTCTACCCAACACGACGAATTTGACGAGGATGAGGCCATGTTGGCAAAAATTAAAGAGGATGTAATTAATATATTGGTGCCTCGCGCCATGAAACAATTGCCTGAAGGAGTGCAAAAATTATTCAACGACAAAATCACCTATCATGTGAATCCTACCGGAAAGTTTGTAATTGGTGGACCTCACGGTGATACGGGTCTTACAGGTCGTAAGATTATTGTAGATACCTATGGTGGAAAAGGTGCTCACGGTGGCGGTGCGTTTTCGGGTAAAGACCCTTCAAAAGTGGATCGCTCGGCAGCTTATGCTTCACGACATATTGCGAAAAACTTAGTGGCAGCTGGTGTTGCTGACGAAATTTTAGTGCAGGTGTCTTATGCCATTGGTGTAGCTAAACCCATGAATATTTTTGTGGATACTTATGGAACTTCCAAAGTGAATATAAGCGATGCTGAAATTGCTGAAAAGGTGGATACGATTTTTGATATGCGTCCTGCATTTATCGAGGAGCGTTTGAAACTTCGTAATCCAATTTATGCTGAATCGGCTTCCTATGGTCATATGGGACGTACACCACGAACCATTGTGAAAAAATTCCATTCAGATTATTTAGGAGATAAGGAAATTGAAGTGGATTTATTTACTTGGGAAAAACTTGACTTTGTAGATACCGTGAAAAAAGAATTTGGCTTATAGTCATTAAATAAGCATTTCGAAAAAGCCCATTAAATAACCTATTTGATGGGCTTTTTTTATGTTTTTTTTGAGTGTTAAAATGTTTGTGTGGGGTTACTAACATTTCACCGTGCAAAAGAAACACCATTCTAAAATCGAAATTTTCAATTATGATTGTAAATTTGCTGCATGGATTTGTTTAAGAAAACACTGGGCTTTCTCTGGAACCGATATGTAATCGCTTTTTTGGTATTTGTATTTTTCGTATTGATATTGGGGCCTAATAATCTTCGTACACAATATCGTTTGTCGAAGGTGGAGGAGGATATTCGCAATGAGCGACAGTTTTATCTTGATGAAATTGAGAAGAATAGAAAAATATCCGAAGAGTTGATGACAAATCTTGATAATTTGGAACGTTTTGCCCGCGAAAAGTATTGGATGAAAAGAGATAATGAAGATGTTTATCTAATTATTCGCAGAGAAGAAGGTGATTCTAAGAAAACCAAGTAGAAATAATTCCCCACGACTCGGAAATAAAATAGTAGGCAATTACAATTGTAAGTCCAAGTTTCATTAATGTACCCGCAATAAAACCGATGAAGGCTCCAAATCCGGCTCGAAGTGCATTTTCTTTATTCTGACCTCCGATTAATTCTCCGGTAAAGGCTCCTAAAAAAGGTCCAACGATGATACCCCAAGGTGGAATAAATAAACCGATAATCAAACCAACAACACTTCCCCAACTGCCGTATTTACTCCCACCAAATTTCTTTGTTCCCCAAATAGGAACATAAAAGTCGAGTAGCATAACCAAAACAACAATAAGCAAATAGCTAAGCATAAACATCCAACTAAAAGGACTTGCCTCGGCAAATTGTAATAATACCAATGCAAAATAGGCAATGGGTGGCCCGGGAAGAGCCGGAATTATGCAGCCAATAATGCCCACTATAATTAGAATAATACCGATAATGATTAAAAAGGCTTCCATAAGGCGAAGATACGAAAAGTATGAGGAGCTTTTTTATACTTGTCCTAATTTTAAGTACAGTATATCTAAGGGGTAGTTTGCTTGTGAATACTTCATTAAAACTTCATATTCCTATTTCATTTTGTTTTAGAAATATCCTTAAATTTACCCCAAATTAATTAAGGATATGTATAAGAAAACAAAAATAGTTGCCACAATATCTGATAAACGATGTGATGTGGATTTTATCCGTGAGTTATTTGAAAACGGAATGAATGTCGTGCGTTTGAATACAGCGCATCAAGGCCCTGAAGAGGCTTTGAAAGTAATAGAAAATGTGCGTAAAGTATCTGATAAAATTGCCATTTTGGTGGATACAAAAGGCCCGGAGATTAGAACAAATGCGCAAGATGAAGATTTCAAAGTGCATGTGGGAGATATTGTTCACGTTAAAGGAGCTCCTGGCGTAAAAAGTACACGTGAATGCATCAATATGTCCTATGATAAATTTGTGGATGATGTTACCGTAGGTGCCAAGATTTTGATTGATGATGGTGTTTTGGAATTGAAAGTAATAGAAGATGATGGTAAATGCCTGAAATGTGAGGTAATGAATAAGGGACGAATTCAGGGGCATAAGAGTGTGAATATTCCTTCTACCATGATAAAGCTACCTGCTTTAACTCAAAAAGATATTAAGTTTATCAATTTTGCAGTAGAGCATAAACTTGATTTTATTGCCCATTCATTTGTTCGTAAAGCATCGGATGTTATTGCAGTTCAAGCTATTTTAGATTCACATCAAAGTGATATAAAAATTATTGCTAAAATTGAAAACGAAGAGGGCGTAGAAAATATTGATGAAATTTTGGAGCATGCCTATGGTGTGATGGTTGCGCGAGGTGATTTGGCCGTAGAAATTTCGTCACAACGTTTACCTGTGGTTCAGAAAATGCTTATCAATAAGTGTATTGAAGCACGAAAGCCTGTGATTGTTGCCACGCAAATGTTGCATACGATGATTGAGAATCCTCGTCCAACACGTGCTGAGGTGAATGATATTGCAAATGCCATTTATGAAGGAACTGATGCGCTGATGCTTAGTGGCGAAACAGCCTATGGTCAGTATCCTGTGGAGTCTATTAAAATGATGTCGTCCATAGCCCATGAGGTTGAGGCCAGCTTTACAGAGTATCGTCCGATCTCTGATAAAATCGTATCTACAAAAACATCCTCAGTATTGATTAGAGCAGCGGTTGAAGCAAGTGCACAACTTGATGTGAAGTCCATTCTGGCAGATACTACTTCGGGAAATACGATACGCGGTCTGGCTGCATATCGGTCTCCCAAGCCTATTTTTGCACATTGTTATAATGAAAATACGGTCCGTCTTTTGGCTTTATCATTTGGTGTTTTTGCGGAACATGCTAAGCGCCCAAAAATTCACAGCCACTTTATAGCTAAGGCATTGAAATCACTGTTAAAACGTGACGATACCAATATTCATGATCAGGTGATAATTATCTCTGGTAGCTTTGGACATAAAAACGGAGCTTCTTTTATTGAAATAGGCGAGATAGAGCAATTAATGGAATTGGGA
>QNXT01000150.1 GCA_003973505.1 Bacteroidota bacterium | reverse complement strand
TTGTCGCATATATAATAAACAAATAATTAAATGAAACAATTTTACAAAAACCAGTCAATCAGCTATTTTAGTCGCTGGACTCGAAAAGCTTATGCCGCATTCAGTAGCTTGAATAAGGTAGTAGCTATCTCGGGTTTATCAGTTGCTTTAACTGCTGTGGCACTACCTGGTGAGGTGGCTGCCCAAGAAGATACCACTCAGCGTGTGTCTTCGAAAATTGATTTGGAAGAAGTAAATATTGTGGATTCTGAACTTTTGAAGGCTCTTGAAGTGCCTGCCACTACTATTTATATAGTAGATCGACAGCAGCTTCAATCAGCTCCCATACAATCGGTTCAGGATATCCTCAATATGCTGAGCCAAATCGATCTCCGTCAACGCGGAAATAATGATGTTCAAGCCGATGTAAGCATCCGTGGCGGGACATTCGATCAAGTGTTAGTGATGCTTAATGGGGTGAATATCACCAATCCTCAAACGGGGCATCATAATTTAAACCTGCCCATTTCTTTCGATCAAATTCGTTATGTGGAGGTGCTTAGTGGGGTTGGAGCGCAAATTTATGGCTCCAATGCTTATAGTGGTGCCATCAATATTGTTACCCAAAATCCACAAAGCAATTCGGTAGATTTAAAAGCCGTTGCAGGCGATTTCGGTTTGTATAGTTTGGGAGCATCCGTAAGTGTAGTAGGGAAGAAGCTCCGACAAATGCTATCTGTAAACCATGATGCTTCGTCGGGATATATGGAGAATACCGATTTCAAGCGTACGAGTCTTTTTTATTTGGGAAAATACAATCTAAAAAAATCATTCTTCGAATGGCAAGCCAGTATGGCACAAAAGGAATTTGGCTCGCAGAGTTTTTATACGGCTAAATATCCCAATCAGTTTGAAGAAACCCAATCGGCTTTGGCTAGTTTGAAGTATCAATCTTATGGAATGATTAGCACCCGTACCAATGTGTATTGGAATTTACACTCCGATCGCTTTGAGTTGTTTCGAGACAATGAAAATGCGCCATCATGGTATAAAAATCATAACTATCATTTAACCACAGTGATGGGACTTAATTCAAATGCATTTTATCAAAGCGATTTTGGGAAAAGTACGCTGGCAGTGGACGTTCGTTATGAGCATATTGCCAGTAATGTATTGGGAAATCCAATGGCTGATACTATGGATGCTTTATTCAATCCTGAGGGTTTTTATACCAAAGAAGATGCACGTACCAATAGTATGTTATCCTTCGAACATGAAATAAGTATGGGATCAGTGATTTTGACGGGAGCCATATCGGCAAACTATAACACCGCTTATGGTTTTACCGGTTTTTATCCGGGAATTGATGCTCAATATCGTTTTCATAAAAATTGGAAATTAAAAGCTTCGGTTGATAAAACAATGCGTTTGCCCACTTTTACAGATTTATATTATGCTGGACCAGCGAATATTGGAAACCCCGATTTAGTACCTGAAGAAGCCGTAAATTTTGATTTTGGCATTGTTTTTCACAAAGGAATTGTGGATTTTGATTTAAGCTCATTTAATTCTTTAGGACATAATAGTATTGATTGGGCTCGCCTGACCGATACGGTGAAATGGCAACCCATGAATGTAACCGAGGTGGAGACTTATGGTATTGATGCACAATTGAAACTTAATTTAGGGCAGCTCAACAAACATGGGTTTTTTATAAAAAACTTGACTTTGCAATATACCTTTATTAATAAAGGAGCAACATCCGATGGCTATCAGTCGCGCTATGTGATGGATTACCTGCGGCATAAAATGGTCTTAGGTGTTCATCATCGGGTTTATAAAAACATTTTGGCTAGTTGGAAATTACGATATCAGCAGCGCAATGGCGAATATATGCTTTGGGATGCCGATGCGAAACATGATGTTCTAACTCCTTATGGAGCCTATACTTTGCTGGATGCTCGTGTGTATTGGAAAGCCAAAGGTTGGATGATATTTGCTGATATAAAAAACATTTTCGATATCGACTATGTGGATTATGGAAACGTAATGCAACCGGGTCGTTGGTTTTCAGTAGGAGTGAAAAAGCATTTCTTATATGGTAAAAAGTAGAATGATATTTGAAGAGTAGTGGAAAGCGGGGTATGGACACTGACTTATTTCATCGTTCAGCTTCGCTTCACTTTGAAATTTTGGACGCTGATTGCTATGATTGTTTATGATTTTGATTCTTTCTTTCGTTTCACTCAAAAAGAATCGTTCTGGTATTTCAAAATTTTAGAGACTCTTTGTGTCTTCATTGAGGATTGTTGTTAGATTTGGCTTGTCCCCCTTGGTGAACTACTCTTTATACATAAATAATAGATTTTAATTTATGTTTGGGCTAAAGCCCGCGTAATTTGGCAATTTCATTAGGCGGGGCATTAATGCCCCGCCTAATAATTCAGTACAAAATTGGGCTTTAGCCCTTACTGTAAATGTTCTTGGGTTATATTGTTTTGCTATTTTATAAAATCATCAATTTTAGTGTGCTGTTAAACTCTTGTCCGCCATAGCTCTTTGTATAAATACTTATAAAGTAAACACCTTGTTTTAAATTCGATGTGCTTATTTGGGTATTAGGACGCGCATGGCTATGTTTCGAAGAAATCAATCGTCCGGTCATATCACGGATTTCAATATTCATGGATTGAATATTTTGGAAATCTTCCAATTTAATATTTACAATATCATTTGCAGGGTTTGGGAATAACTTAATAACGGGTTCGTTAATATTTTTTGCAGCATCGAAACCCACTCCCGGTGATTTTACTCCTTTGAAGTAGCAAAGTCCGCCTGACATAGCTCCAATCATCATATCGGGATAGCCATCAGTATTGAAATCGTGAACCAAAGGTGCACTGAATATTCCCATTCTAAATGGAACCAAAACATGATCTGAATTATTATAGGAAAATACAGAATATAAAGTTTGGTTTACATCCTGGAATGTAAGATTACTATCTACGCCAAATGTTCCGTGAATATTATTTTCGATATTACGGTAATAAAAAGTAAGTCCGGAAGCTGATCCAACATATAGTTTCAAACTATCGTCGGCATCACGGAAAAAATATGGTGAAGCATAAGCTGCGTAATAGCTGTAAAAATCTCTAGGATTAATATTACCCATAGAGTCTGTTTCCAAAGTAAATACGGCCTGAGATGCGCTTCCGGTGTTTTTATAGTAACTGATATAGCCTACTGTTGAGTCCAGATTGTTATAAGTTCGTAGTCTGTTTGTTTTTTTACCAATAACCAAATCCAGAAGATTATCTTTATCGATGTCGATTAATTGAGGTGAAGAAAAGTTATCCTTACCCACAGAAATATTTTGAAAATTCGTAATGGGTGCAGCAAAACTGATATTCTGTCCTGCTCCAGCTATATTTTCGTAATAGGTAATACTACCATCATTGGAGCCAACCAACATATCGTCGTCTCCATCACCATCAAGATCCCCAAAAGTAGCACGTAAGGCAATTTTCTTTAATGCTGATAAACCAGCCCAGTCGCTTGTCATAAACTGATATTTTGGGTTTCCTGCAGTGCCAATATTCTTGTAATAAGTAAGTTGCGATATTTTTATGGCATGAAGAATATACCATGGTGGAGCTATATAGGTAGAATCCACAAAACCGTAATTTGAAATTATTAAATCCAATAGTCCATCGCCATCCACATCCACAAGACTTGGGTTTGAAGCATCGCCCACATCAATCATTTCGTCCTGAAGAAGACCTTTTTTTGCTAAACTGAAAGCAGGTAGTGAATTTGTTCCATTATTATCATATAGCCAAACACTGTTTCTGTTTTTAGTGGAATAATACAAGGGGTCGAAAGGAGATACGATAAGCTCTTTGATACTATCATTATCAATATCTATATATTTTGCCACAGGGAAAGATACCACATCAATTGCTTGTGTATTATTGGGGTAGGTAGTATCTTGAGCAATCATATGTGCCGAGTCTAAGGTGCCTCCATTTATCAATCCGTTGATCGTAAAATAGTCAACGTCGCCTAAAAGTAAATCCATAAGGGTGTCGCCATTCAAATCCATTGCCAATAGGGTAGAGCCTGTATGTTTTTCAGCTCCGCTTTTATCAACTCCTCCACTTGATTTTGCTATTTTACCATTGTAACAATACTGGTGTAATTTGACCTCATTTGATGTGTCGTTTTCAGCAAATTTCCCCCAACATTGATCGGCTAATTTATATTCTAAAGAGTCAGGCACACCATAGTTCTCCATGCTGAAATTTTTATAATAATGTATGTACACACCTAATATTGAAAATGTTAGTATGTCAATATCTCCATCATTATCCACATCTACAATGGCTGGGTAATCAGCTGTAGAAACATAAATATTTGATGATGGCCAGCCAGGTATTGAATAATAAAGAGATTGTGTGAGTAGTTTGAATTTTAATACTCCATTTGAAGAGATATTTTCATAAACGGAAATTCCTGCCCCATAAGTAGAGTAGTTGAAGATATCC
This sequence comes from Bacteroidota bacterium, assembly GCA_003973505.1. The sequence continues at coordinate 5,273 of QNXT01000150.1, read as the reverse complement.
ATATCGCCATCATTATCAAAATCGACTGTTTGCATCCACGAATAGATCTCAGGAAACAATTTCTCATACTCCGGAGCATAGGTGTAATCAATGGTATTTGCTGTGCCATTATTAATAAATGTAAGCAAACGACTTCCTTGAACATCATAAACAACAATATCCATAATGCCATCCAAATTCAAATCCATTTCTTGAAAATGGACTGCATTTAATCCTCCAACCCAGGCCATATCTAGCGGATTTCCTAAGCTGTCATTAACTTCGATACTATGATCTCTTTCGAAACCAAAATCGAAATATTGCTGTGCATTTAACTGAATGATAATACTTGATAGTAAAATGCTTAAGATAAATTGAGCTTTTTTCATTTTGTTCGTCTGTTTAAAAAATTAGTGTTCAAAGATATAATAAAAAGACACACAATAGGTAAACAAGCCCGCATTAAGTTCCCCCCTCATCCTCATCCTCATACTTGTCCTCTTTCCTCCTCCTTGTCCTCTTTCCTCATCCTCGCCCTCATCCTCCATATTTCCCATACAATAAAAATAAATATTCTCCGAATTGTTAATTATCTATATAAACATCAGAAAATCAGTAAGAAATCACTATTAATTTCTTTTGGTTTGCCTATTGTTAAATTAAATATGTTATACTATCTTTGCAGCCTTATTTTTATATGTACATTAATGAATAAATTTTAAAATTTGACTTATGCAGAATAAAGGCGCTATTAGGCTTTTAGCAATCTTGTTTGCTTTGGTATCTATTTACCAATTATCATTTAGTTACTTCACCGCAAGGACTGAAAGCAAGGCAAAAGAGTATTCGAAAAGTTCATCAGTTGTTGCAGAGGCCAAACGTTTAGCTTCGATTACAAATCGACCAGAAAACGTGCTTCTAGATTCTTTACAGGATCGTGCTGAGAATTATTACCTCGATTCAATGAATAATGAGGTAGTTTACCCATTGGGTATTATCGACTACACTTATAAAGATTGTAAAGAAAGGGAGATCAATCTAGGATTGGATCTAAAGGGAGGTATGAATGTTACACTCCAAGTTTCTATTGAAGATGTTGTAACCGCGATGGCTGGATCGAATGTAAATGATCCTCACTTCCAAAAAGCATTGAAAGATGCGATTGAAGCTCAACATGATTCTCAAGAAGACTTTATTACCTTATTTTATGAGGCATGGAAGAAAGATAATCCAGGTATTAAACTATCATCAGTATTTGCTACTGTTGAGTTGAAAAACTTGGTTAATCCAAGTTCAACCGACGAGGAAGTAATTAAGGTGTTGAGAGATCAGGCAGAAGCTGCTATCGGAAATACTTATGACATCCTTAGTAAACGTATTGATAAATTTGGTGTAGCACAACCTCGTATTCAGCGCTTGCAAACTGCTGGCCGTATTTTGGTTGAGCTTCCTGGTGTAAAAGACCCTCGCCGTGTTCGTCGTTTATTACAGTCAACTGCTCGTTTAGAGTTTTGGGAGACTTATAATTTTAACGACCCAAAAATTTACGAAGCGGTACAAAAAGCAGATGCGGTTACTCGTAAGTATTATAAAGGACAAGCAGCGGTAAGCGATGTCAAAACAGAAGAGGCTACAGAAATAAAAGATACTGCTGTTGCTACTGATGATTTGGCTAGTACTACGGATACTACACAGTCGGACGACTTGGTAGTGGATGAGACTAAGACTGATGATCAGGATAAAGTAGATGGTTCAATTGGACTATTCAATTATTTAATTCCTAACTTCCGTCAAGGTAATGATGGACAATATTACCCTGGTAATGGTCCTATAATGGGATATGCTCAGATTCGTGATACTGCTCGTGTGAACAGAATGCTTGCTCTTCCTGAAGTGAAAGCTTTATTCCCACGCGATGCTCGTTTCTATTGGGGATTCAAACCTCCAAAGTATTTGTCTAATAATGGTGTAAAATCTACCGCTTTAGAATTATATATTATTCGTGTTACCTCTCGTGATGGTGAGCCTCCATTGGATGGTGAAGCTATTTCTGATGCAAGTCGTCAGTATTCACAGAATGGTAGAGTAGAGGTTGATATGACTATGAACGCCGATGGTGCTCATATTTGGAAAAATCTTACTGAAGATAATTTGAAGAAATCAATTGCAATTGTTCTTGATAATTCAGTTTACTCAGCACCAACAGTACAATCTGTTATTTCAGGTGGTCGTTCTCAAATTACCGGAGATTTTACTCCTGAAGAGGGTGCTGACCTTGCCAACGTGTTGAAGAGTGGTAAACTTCCTGTTCCTGCTCGTATTATTGAGGAGGCTATCGTTGGACCATCTCTTGGTAAAGAAGCGGTTAGTGCAGGTTTGATTTCGTTTATCGCAGCCTTCGTATTGGTTCTTATTTATATGTTGTTCTTCTATAGTAAGGCTGGTTTGGTTGCTGACCTTGCATTGATTGCTAACATATTCTTCTTATTTGGTGTGCTTGCTTCACTTCAAGCGGTACTTACACTTCCTGGTATTGCAGGTATTGTACTTACTCTTGGTATGGCGGTGGATGCCAACGTAATCATCTTTGAGCGTATTAAAGAGGAGATTCGTGCTGGAAAAGGAATTCGCCTGGCAGTTAGCGATGGTTATAAGAATGCATATTCCGCCATTATTGACGGTAACGTTACTACCTTATTAACAGGTATCGTATTATTTGTATTTGGTTCAGGACCTGTTCAAGGTTTTGCTACTACTTTGATTATCGGTATTATTACTTCTTTATTCTCAGCAATCTTTATCTCTCGTTTGACATTCTCATGGTTACTTGATCATAATAAGAATATTAGCTTCTCTACTAAGATGACTGCTAATTTTATGGCAAAAGCGAATTTCGATTTTATTGGTTGGAGAAGAAAAGCATACATTATTTCAGGAGTTGTAATTCTTATCGGATTAGTATCATTAACATTCAAAGGACTTAACTACGGTGTTGATTTCTCCGGAGGACGTACTTATGTTGTTCGTTTCGACCAAGCAGTAAATACTCAAGAAGTTGCTGATGCGCTTAAAGGTCAATTTGTAGAAGATGGTAAAGAGCTTCGCCCTGAAGTGAAGACTTTCGGACCTGTTTCTCAGGTAAAAATCACTACAAAATACCTTATCAATAATCGTGATACAAAATCGGATTCTATTGTTGATCATGCAGTATATAATGGTGTAAAAGGATTCTTTAAAACGCCTCTTGATTTTGAAGATTATAATTCTTCAGATGCATCTAAATCAATTGGAATGATGAGTTCACAAAAAGTGGATCCAACCATTTCTGATGATTTGGTTTGGGAGGCATACTTGGCATTATTCTTTGCCTTAATTATCATCTTCCTTTATATTGCTATGCGATTCCGCAACTGGCAGTACGGTATTGGTGGTTTGGTGGCTTTGACCCACGATGCTTTAATTGTGGTTTCACTTTATTCAATATTCTCAGGAATTCTTCCTTTCGATATGGAAGTAGATCAGGCATTTATCGCAGCTATTCTAACCATTATTGGTTATTCTATCAACGATACTGTGATTATCTTCGACCGTATTCGTGAGTACACCGGCTTATATACTAAGCGTACTTTGAAAGAGAATATGAATGCAGCATTGAACTCAACATTATCTCGTTCTATTAATACATCAGGTACAACCATCGTTGTATTATTAACCATCTTTATTTTCGGTGGTGAGGTAATTCGTGGATTTGCTTTTGCACTTCTTGCCGGAGTTGTAGTTGGTACTTATTCTTCAGTATTCGTAGCATCACCTATTGCTTACGAAACAATGAAGAAAGGCGAAGATGCTAAATTGCAAAAAAGAAAAAAGTCTAAGAAATAAGACTTAATAATTATACTGAAAAGCCCTTATTCGTTTTGAATAAGGGTTTTTTTTGCTTTTTTTTTATTTTGACCGCAAGTTTTATACTGTTTTGATGTCTATTGAAAATAGGTTAACATATAATATAGAATACACACACTAAATTAGATTATGAATAATTCGAACTTTAAGACTTTTCTTACCATATTGACTGTTTTCATTTTTGTGAATAGCTTTGCTCAGAAAGCCCCCATTGATTCTCCAAATAATAAAAAAGGTGGAATTATAAAAGGAAAACTTATTTCTGCAAAAGCAAAGAAACCCATTGAATATGCAACGATTGCATTATATAGTGTGGCTGATTCCAGTTTGATAACGGGTACTATTTCCAAATCAAATGGAAGTTTTAAGATAGAAAATGTAAAAGCAGGAACGTATTATGCATTGATTACATTTATTGGTTTCGAACATAAAACGATAAATAATATTAGCATAAGCAAGGAGAATAAAATTCAAGATTTAGGAACTATTATCTTAACTCCAGCGCACCAAGAGATAAAAGGTGTTGAGATTGTGGCAGAGCAGGCTACGGTTGAATATAAAATTGATAAGAAAGTTGTGAATGTGGCTAATAATTTAGATGCTGCAGGTGGTAGTGCCGTTGATGCTTTGGAGAATGTTCCTTCGGTAAGTGTGGATATTGATGGAAATGTTTCTCTTCGTGGAAGTGAAAGTTTTCAAGTGCTTATCAATGGCAAACCATCGCCATTGTCAGCAAGTGATGCATTGCAACAAATTCCTGCTGCAGCCATTAAGAATATAGAAATTATTACGAATCCATCGGCAAAATATGATCCAGATGGGATGACAGGTATTGTAAATGTAATATTAAAAGATAATGTGCAACAAGGAGTGAATGGGTTGATAGAGGCTTCTGCAGGTTCATTCGACTCTTATACTTTCAATGGTTTATTAAATTATAGAAAGAATAAATTCAATTATTTTGGAGGTGTTAATGCGCGTTTGCGGAATTTCCCTGGAGGTGGGGAAACGCAATTGGAAAACTTTGTAAACCCCGATACGATAATGTATCGAGATGGAGAGCTTGACCGATATCGTAAGCGCGATCAATACACATTCAAAGGGGGAATTGATTATTATTATAATAAGAAGAACACCATTAGCGTGGAAGGTGCGTATATTTTCCATAAAAATGCCAAGAATTATTCCACCAATACCCATGAATATACTTTACCAGTCACTTCCGATTTGTATAAGAATAGTGACAATTCGGGAGGTCGTAATGGAAACCATTTTAAGGGAAGTATTCTTTGGGAATATAAAGATAAAAAGAAAGGGGAGAATCTGACTACCTTAGTTTATTTCGCAAAGGGAAATGAATTAAAGGAAGAAAATCAGATGGAGTATCTTAC
>QNXT01000055.1 GCA_003973505.1 Bacteroidota bacterium | reverse complement strand
TTTTATTCGAAAAAATATAAACGAAATTACCTGTGGACCATGGATCGAATTGTGGTTCCAACAGCACTTACGGGTGCTTTAATTCGCTTGGGGAATTTGATGAATTCGGAAATATATGGCACTCCTACAGATTTGCCATGGGGTTTTATCTTTAAATATAATGGGGAAACCGTAGCCATGCATCCAACACAATTGTATGAGTCGCTCTCATACCTTATTTCGTTTGGAATTTTATGGTGGGTTTATCAGAAAGACGATGGTAAAAGTCCTCATGGAAAGCTGTTTGGAATTTTCTTAATTTTAATTTTTGGTGTTCGTTTTTTCATTGAGTTTATAAAATATCACCAAAGTACATTTATAAAGAGCGATTCCCTACTAAATATGGGACAGGTGCTTAGTATTCCTTTGGTTGTCGTAGGTGTTTATTTTTGGATTAGCTCAAAAAACAAATCGGTTGAACCTTAAAAACTAATAGTTTGGATAACGAGAATAGAGATTCTGTAGAAATTTTCAAAGGCGTTTTTGAGAATGCTGTTGATGGTAGTTGGATTATTAGAAACGATCGTATCATCTATAGCAATAAAGCGGCTTGTGATTTATTCGGAGTTTCATCTGCGGATGAAATAAAGGGGAAATCTATTTGGACATTTTCACCCAAATATCAACCCAACGGACAGTTATCGAAAAGCATGGGCTTGCAATATTTAGTAAAGGCAGCCAATAATGAAAAACCTGTGTTCGAATGGCAACATTTACGAAAGAACGGAGAACCAATAGACCTTGAAATTACTTTATCACGATTTGATTTTAATGGAATTATATACATCTTAGCAACTTTTCGTGATATTATTGACCGAAGAGGTTTAGAGAAAGAATTGATTTTGGCCAAAGAAAAGGCTGAAAAAAGTGCGCATTTGAAAACCCAGTTCTTAGCCAATATGTCTCATGATATTCGGAATCCTTTGAATGCTATTCTTGGCTTTTCAAAAATACTGGCAGAAGAGCCCGAACTTGAAGCATCAGATCGTAAAAAATATGGGGCACTTATTGAGAGTAATGGTAATAAGTTGCTGATGCTTATTAATGATATCATTGATGTTTCCTTGATTGAAGCAAATAGAATGAAGGTGGACTTAAAGCGATGTGAGGTGAATAGTATTTTAGAAGAGCTGTATTTAAGTTTCCAGAAAAAAATTGAATTGAAGCCTAATTTGCGATTAAAATTGAATATCGCAGTTGATGATCCTCGTTTTGCCATTTATTCTGACCCCATGCGCTTGCGACAAATTTTATCAAACCTAATCGATAATGCGATAAAATATACAAATCAAGGATTTGTGGAATTTGGATACGAATTGGTTGATGATAAATCGATACAGTTTTTTGTAAAGGATAGTGGCGTTGGAATAGCTCCCGAGCATATGGACGATATTTTTAATCGGTTTGCGAGAGAAAAATCGGAAGAGCCTGATGGTATTCGTGGAACCGGATTGGGGCTTGATATTTCGAAGCATTTGGTTACCTTGCTTGGGGGTAAAATTTGGGTGTTTTCTACACCCAATATCGGTTCGGAGTTTTATGTAAATTTGCCCGCTGAATTTCTTGACTATAAACCAAAAGTAAACAAACCAAAGGTGCGTAAAAGTTTCACATCGGCTCATGATTTTGACTGGTCTGATAAACACATATTAATTGCTGAGGATGATGCCATTAATTTTGAATTGCTCCGTATTATTTTGAGTAAAACAAAAGTGAAGATTTCTCATGTGGTTAATGGTCTTGAGGCGATTAATAAATTAAAAGAAGACTCAAGTGTCGATTTGTTACTACTTGATATACAAATGCCTGTGATGAATGGCTATGAAGCAGTGGAGGAAATCAGAAAACTAAAACCAGAGTTACCCGTGATTGCTCAAACAGCAGTTAGTTTAGAAAATTCGGACCGTGAGAGTTACGCAGAACTATTTAATGACTGCCTTTCAAAGCCCATTGATGTGAAAACCTTAATTGAAAAAATCCAAGCTCAGTTTGCTAAACTTGGCTAAGTTCTTTCCTCACTACTTTTTGGTTCCCTTTAGGGCAAGGCTAAAAACAAAAAATGTTGTGACAATGAGAATTTAGTTCTAAACTTTAAGTGTTTCTCCCTCCGATTTTGCAATGATAACGGCTCCGCAGGTGTCGCTCCATACATTTACAGAGGTACGGAACATATCCAAAATTCGATCCACTGCTAAGATTAAGCCAATACCCTCTAGTGGAAGTCCTGCAACCGTGAGTACCACGGTAATCATTACCATACCAGCCATAGGAATAGCTGCAGCTCCAATGGAAGCAAGTAAGGCGGTTAGCACCATGATGAATTGCTGTCCAAGGGTTAAATCGAATCCATAAGCTTGGGCAATAAACATGGCGGCCACCAATTCGTAAAGAGCTGTACCATCCATATTTACGGTTGCTCCCAAGGGTAGTGTAAAACTGGTAATTTTATTGGATACTCCATCATTTTGCTCAACAGCAGTCATTGTTAAAGGAAGTGTAGCCCCGGATGAAGAGGTGGAAAAAGCCGTAAGTAAAGGTGTTGATACTGCTTTGAAATGCTTAATGGGATTGGCTTTACCAATAAACTTAGTAAGTAAGGGTAGCGTAATAAATGCATGAACCGAAAGTGCCAAAAGCACGGTAAGCATATAAAGTCCCATTCGAGCAGCTAAGCCAATAAGATCGTCTTGATCGGCAATCACTTTGGCTACAATTCCAAAAACACCAAGGGGAGTAAAACGAATTACCCACATCGTGATTTTCATCATGATATCGAATAATGCATTGAAAAAATCGGTAAAAATAGTTTGAGCTTTTGTGTCAACCTTAGTGATAAACACTCCGAAAACTATTGAAAAGAAAATAATGGGAAGCATATTTCCATTACTTAATGCCTCAAAAATATTTGTAGGTATAATATTTATAAGTGTATCTCCAATACTATCGCTGGATTTGGCAAGCCCATCCACTATTTGAGCAGCATCTTTATTGGCTCCAACACCAGGTTTCAAAAGGTTTACAAAAAACAAGCCGGTAACTATTGCGAAAGTACTTGTGAGTACGTAGTAGGAAAGGGTTTTTAAGCCCAATCGGCCTAGATTTTCACTGCCTCCTAAATTGGAAACACCACTAATCAAGGAGCTAAGTACCAGTGGTATAATAAGCATTTTCAAGGCGCGAATAAAAACTGTTCCCATCCACGAGATAAATCCAATGGGTGGATTGTAATATGCTGCTTTTACCATGAGCCTTTCATGTTTGCTATAGTCCACCTCAATATGTTTCGCCAAGGCTTCCTTTAAGGCTTTTTTGGTTTCAAAAGTTTGTCCCTTTAATTCTGCATATTGCGAAATTATTTGAGGGTCCACATGATTGAGCGTAAGTCTTTTAATGCTAATATCACGAACTTGATAATCGGTATTGAAAACAATGCCATAAGCAATAGCAAGTAGTAAGGCAACTAATATTTGCCAATGAAGTGCGATTTTTTTCATGTGTTTATAATTTTGTTTTATTTGTAGCTATTATTTGAATAACAGCTACTTATCTTCAGGCAAATGTCGTCGCATAAACAATCATAATATTTATTAAACAAGAATATCATCATGGACGCTGACGCTTCATTTCATGGAGTTAATTTTCGGGTAAAATTAAAGTTTTTTTTGCAGTTATTTGAATATTCTTCAATTAAGATTTCTTGAAAATAAAACTTTGCAATTATCAGAATAATAATGATATATGGCCAATAATAAAAAGCTGAATTTTTAACTTATTAAAATTTAGCGTTTGAGCAATTCCAAAAGCCTGTTTTTTTAGGTTTTTTATTTCTTAGAGTATTTGCGCCTTTATGGCTATTGTACAGTGTTCTATCTCCACAAACGGCCTTGCCAAGTATCACGTTCTTGCAAACGTTTTTCTATTTTCTGTAAAATTTGATCGTTGCGAATCCTACCCCATCCCTCGCTTACTAAAAAGCGCGGAGGAACTTCTCCTGCAAAGCGTTCGATTACAAAATTGGGATTTAGTCGTTCTACAAAATCCACCATAAAATCCACATAATCATCCAATTCGAAAAACTGATAATGCTCCGGATGTTCTCGGTAGTCTTTTGCCATGGCTGTGCCCGTGATAATCTGTAATTGATGAAATTTGATATTATTCAGTGGAAGCTTGGAGAGTATTTCTGCTTCGGCCAACATCTCTTCACGACTCTCGCCTGGCAAGCCGAAAATCATATGTCCACCTACTTTTAATCCATAGGAGTGAGTAAGCTCAATCATATCCACAGCCGATTGAAAATCATGCCCCCGATTAATCAGTTTCAAAGTTTTATCATAGCAAGATTCGATGCCATACTCTAAAATCACATAATGTGTTTTGGCAATATCGGCAAAGTATTTCAGCTTTTCCTCGTCCATACAATCGGTTCGGGTGCCAATTACAATTCCTTGTACATTCGGCTGTTCGAGGGCAGGAGCATAAATACGTTTCAAGTCCTCCAAAGGCTTATAAGTATTGGAATAGGCTTGAAAGTAAGCTAAATATTTTGATGCCCTACGATAGCGATTAGCATGGAATTCAATGCCTTCTTCAATTTGCTGTTTAACGCTTTTTGAAGGCGTATTATAGGATGGATTGAAAGCATCATTATTACAATAAGTACATCCTCCACGTGCTATATTGCCATCCCTGTTGGGACAAGTAAAGCCCGCATCAATGGTTACTTTTTGTATGCGCTCGCCAAATGTACGCTCAAAGTATTGAGGGTAAGCATTAAATCGACGTTGATGTTTCCATGGATATTCTTGCATTGCTGTATTTTTGATTTTGCAAGGATACTAAAAAGCCGCTAATGTGTGAGTAATGATTCACCATTAGCGGCAGTATTTTTTTTACTTTTTGTTTTACCCTTACCCTAAAGGGAACCAAAAAGTAAAAAATAAGTAGTGTGGAATAAACCTTTGCCTTACAAATTAATAAGCAAACACCACATTATGCTGTGCATAGAGTTTACCCTTTTTATAGGTTAAGTCTGATACGAGTTCTCCTTTTTCATTATAAGTATATTCGTATTTCCATTGTTGCTCACCTTTTGAATTATAGTAAGCATATGAAGTAGTATTTCCTTGTTTGTCATACTCAAATTGCTTCTTTGATTTCAGTTTGCCCTTTCCATTATATATGAGTTTCTCTAATATCTTTTTGTCATCATTATACTTAAACTTCGAACGGTGCGATATTTTTTCTCCCCCCTTTTTATAGTAAGTATAAACCACAATATTTCCTTTTTCATCGTACTCATTTGTGTATTTGCGAACAATAACTCCCTTTGGGTTTATTAGTTCATAGGCAATGAGTAAGCTGTCTTTATTGTAGGTCCATCGGTTTTTTATAATCTTGCCTTTGGAATCGGTTGTTCGGTAAATCTTAACATAGGAGCCATCGTTATTATGCTCAACGATAGAGCAGCTGGTTTTTGTATCTACCTTATTTTCTTTTACCTTAGTGCCTTCGTCATCACAGGAATACACCCACTTTGATTTTAGCTTCCCTTTTTTATAATGTTCTGTCTGAATTCGCTTCCCTTCTTCATTATACTTATACACCCATGTGGTTTTAGGATTTATATGTGCACCGTCGTAAATGTCTTGTCGTATAATTTGTTGATTGTCATTATATTTTATCACATATTTTCGTTTGAGCTTATGCTTTTTGTTGAAAGAGGAATATTGAATCACTCGGTTTGAGTCATTATAAAGAAGCTGCTCTTCGTGTTTTGGACTATTTACCAGTCCACGAAGGAAGCGGGTATAATATCCATCTTCATTGTATTCAAACGAAAGCTGTTTTTTTAGTTTCCCTTTTTTATAATAGGCATGGCTCATTAAAAGACCATTATCATATTTAAAAATACTTTTTGAGGATGGGGTTTCTTGTTTAACTCCTTTCTTAAAATGGTAGATTACATCTTCCTTAGATTTTAGGTTTTTATCAATATCCTTTCCCGAATAAAATACCAGATTCATCATTCCCTCATAGTTAGCCTGATATTTTGCGAAGTAATACTGCCAATTATCCTGATATTTCGATGATTGTTGAGCAGGTAAATAATAAAAGAAATCTTGTGCTTGGATATTCACAAAAGTAAATACTCCAATAAAAAATAAAAGTATTGTTTTCATTATGTGTGTAAGGTTTTAAGTTGTAAATTAGGTGTTTAATGGAGTGTTAACGATGGTTTGTCTTTTTTATTTTTAGACTTTAAGCTTTTTATAAAACTTTCTCTATCGCTTTCTTCCATCCACTATAAAGCTTTTCCCTTTCTTCATTACTTATTTTTGATGAAAAGATCTTTTCAATTTTATGATTGTTTTTAATGCTTTCCTCAGTATAAAATCCCACAGCCAAGCCGGCAAATAAAGCTGCACCCAAAGCCGTTGATTCTCTGTTTTGGGGTATTAAAATCTCCGTGTTTAGTATATCGGCTTGAAACTGCATTAGGAAATTGTTTTGCACAGCACCACCGTCAACGTGAAGCTTTGTTAAGGCGATATTACTATCAATAATCATGGCGTTTAGTACATCTTTGGTTTGAAAAGCCATCGACTCTAAGGCGGCTCTTATGATATGATTCTTATTCGAATCTCTGGTTAAACCCGTTATGATTCCTTGTGCATTTCCATTCCAGTAGGGTGCACCAAGTCCTGTAAATGCAGGCACAAAGTAAACGCCATTATTATCCTTCACTTTGGTAGCTAAAGCCTCACTTTCCTCAGCATTTTTTAATAAACCCATTTCATCTCTTAGCCATTGAATTACCGCTCCTGCAATAAATACGCTTCCTTCCAAAGCATAAGTAGTTTTATCGTTTATACTCCAGGCAATTGTGGAAAGAAGACCATGTTTTGAATTTACAATTTTATCACCTGTATTCATCAACATAAAGCAGCCCGTTCCATAGGTGTTCTTAACCATACCCATTTCAGTGCATTGCTGTCCAAAAAGGGCAGACTGCTGATCGCCCACAATGGAGGCTATGGCAATTTTGTGTTCTGAAAAGTTCTTGCTAGTATAACCATATATTTCGCTTGTATTTTTAACCTCAGGAAGTATTTGTTTGGGAATATCAAAGAAATCGAGAATTTCATCACTCCATTTTTTCTTGTGAATATCAAAAATCATGGTTCTCGAAGCATTGGTATAATCGGTATAATGCATTTTTCCTTCGCTGAGTTTCCACAGCAACCATGTATCGATGGTTCCAAATAATAGTTCCCCTTTTTTCGATTTGCTCCGATCTGCATCGTATTTATCAAGAAGCCATTTTATTTTTGTGGCTGAGAAATAGGAATCCACCACCAATCCTGTTTTTGACTTTATCAATTCTGCAAAATCAGAATTATTGATTTTTTCACAATATTTTGCTGTACGTGTATCTTGCCATACAATGGCTTTATGAATGGGAATACCCGTCTTTTTATCCCAAATAACGGTTGTTTCACGTTGATTAGTGATTCCAATGGCTGCAATTTCAGCGGAAGAAATCTTTCGATTTTCAAGTAATTTCCTTACCGTGCTATAAGTTGTCTCCCATATTTCCTCAGGGTCTTGCTCTACCCAACCTTTATAGGGATAACGTATTTTTATTCCTTCCTGCTCCAGGCCAATAACACGCTGCTTTTTATCAAACAAAATGGCTCTTGAACTCGATGTTCCCTGGTCTATGGCTATAATGTATTTCTTTTTCATCTTTTGTTTTCGAAATTCTGCACGAAAAATTTTAACGGGTTTGACTCTGCTTCTTCTCCTTATATCGCCGTCGGTTTTCACGAGAGGGAATCAGGGTTTCTTTGATGCCTTTCAAAATGGATTGTACCAAAATATTGATAAAACCTTTGTTCATATCTCTTACAGCATAAAAGCTTATATCGCGAGGAGGAAGCGTTGTATTCGCTGGATTATTGGATAATAAGTAAGTATTTGCCGCCAAAGAAAGAATGGATTTTCCCAAGCCACTTTGGGTTTTATGATCCTTATTTTGAAATTGCACAGCAAGATTATGATACAAAAATGTCATTTCTCCCCGGCTATCAGTACGATTGACCACACCTCGAAATTTCAAACTTTTAATCAAACCCTGCTTTATTTTTATGGGGGCAAACGACTCAATCATTTTACTAATTCCCTTTAGGTTTGATTTATACACCTGTCCTTTATAGGTATAGCGGTCGCGATTATAATCAAAAACCAAAGTGGCAGAAAAAGGAATGCTGTTTTCCAATCTGCCTTTTGCTTTCAAATACAGCTTTTGTGAGGAAGTTTTATTCTGAACATTTTTCAGCGTTCCACTCAGTTTGTTCAAAGCTACCCGACTTATACGCCGATCTTCTTGCTGTACACTAAAATTAATATCGACATCTTCCACCTTCACTATTTGCACTTTGATAGGGTATTTTATGCTCTTTATTTGTAAGGCCAAATAATGTGGAATCCGATGGGTATTAAGCGGTTTCAATTTACTCTTAAATAAGTTTGCTTCCACTCCTTGAATTATCAGCGAGTCGGTGAATAAGCCTTTATTATCAATGATTTTATCGAAATCAATATGAGTCATTCTGATATTTTTAATACGAACATCAGGACGCAAGCTTTGATATTTATAATGCTGAGCAAATTGCTTTTTGCTAAGATTTGGCTTCACTCTGGCCTGATCAATGATTAATTCTTTTTTTGTTTTATCAATTCGCAATTTCTTGGCTGTAAATTGATATACACTGTCATTTGTAGTAAATTGGGGCTGATTTATTTGAAAGTAGAGGTCTTTAAAATCAAAATTAAAATTGCCTTCTTTATTATTTGACTCGAAAGAAGAAAGTCCTATCTGAAATTGTTTCATGGAAACAAAAGCCCCTTTGTCTGACAGGTATGAAATATCATTTACCGAGGCGATTAGCTTATCAATAGAAAATTGAAATGATTTATCTTTTGAAAATCGAAGCCGACTTATTTCCATATTAAAGTTTTCGAATTTACTGTCGGTTTTACGCTCATCAAGGGTGTAATAATAGAGCTCTGCTTTCGTGATATTCAAATCTTGTATATCAATATTTATTCTCAAAGAATCTTGTTGTTGCTTCTTCTTAACAAATGCAAATGGTTGGAATTTTGTTTGTGTTTTATGTATCTCTATCCGAGAGTTTTTCACTACAAAATCCTGAATTCGAATATGATTGTTCGATAAAAAATCAAGAATACTCGCATCTTTAAGCAAGATTTTCCCTATCTGAATATCGATACTACCATTTTCTGTAAAAAAGGCTTTATGCTCTTTTGTTTTGGGTTCCAAATGAACATTATAGATGCGTATATTTTGGCTTATTACATTAACACGCAATTTATCAAAACGAAGATTATAGTAGTTGGCCGCTTCCGACTGATTGTAAAGGCTTCGTATTTTTGAGGCAATCAGATGATTAAAATTATAATTGAGATACAATAAGGAGCTGGTAAGAAGCACAAAAAGAGTTATGAGCAAACCCGTAATAATCCGCTTACGTTTAAGGTTTGTTTTCTTTTTTTTAGCTCTCTTCTTTGCCATGGTATTACTTTTTATAGGGTAAAGATAATAATTAATACCAAGATATTTTTCGGAAATAAAAAAAAGCTGTCCCAGACCAAAGTCCGAAACAGCTTAAATATTATAATCTGAGTTCGACGTAAGATTTCACTCACAGAAAGTCAATAGCAGGCCAGATTTGCTGCTAAATATCACGAAGGAATAGCGGGCTATTTCGAGTGGTATTTAGTGCGAAGATGGTTTGCTATTGACTTTTTTATATAAATTTCGATAATTAGCTCATATACTTCCCCAAATATACTCGAATTATCTC
>QNXT01000030.1 GCA_003973505.1 Bacteroidota bacterium | reverse complement strand
GATTTTATGTCGGAGGTCGAGCGGGCGCTTTTGGCTGTGGATATGGTGGTGCTATTGATTTCGGCCGCTGATGGCGTGCAGGCGCAAACACGAGTTTTATGGCAAATCCTTGATAAATTAAAAATTCCAAGATTGATTCTGGTAAATAAAGTTGATCGGCCAGGTGTAGAATTGGATAATGTTATTCAAGAAATAAAAACGGAGTTGAATGCTGCTGTTTTTCCTGTTCAAAAAATTGAAAATGAAGCTACTGATGGAGTTAAGATACAACCAGTGGAGCTTTCGGAAAATGATGCTGCAATAGAAGTCTTAGCTGAATTTGATGATGAACTTTTGGAACAATTTTTAGAAGGTGAAAATCTTAATCAGAATAAAATACAGTCGGTGTATTCTCAACAATTATTGGATGCAAAAGTTTTTCCTATGCTTTTTAGTGTGGCTAAAATGGGATTAGGGATTTCACTTGTTTTAGATGAGATTGTTCGGGAGTTTTCTGATATTAATGAGTCAACGGATAGCGCTTTTTCTGCCATAGTTTTTAAGATTTCGCATCATCCTCAATTTGGTAAATTGGCTCATATTAGAGTGTTTTCGGGTAGTTTGCAAAAGAAAGAATTGGTTTTTAATCAGCGAAGCAAAAGCGAAGAGAAAGTCAATCAAATAAAAGCGATTTTTTCTGATAAATACCAAGATGTTTCCATGGCAAATAATGGTGAAATACTTGCCCTTACAGGTTTATCTGATGTGAAAGTGGGCGATGTTTTGGGGAAGAAAGAAGTGAAACGGAATTTGGATTTTAATACTACGCCTATTCTGACGGTGGAAGTAAAACCCAAAACAGAGCAAGATTATATTCGTCTTTCGGAGGCTCTAATACAACTTGATACGGAAGATCCGCTTTTGCAGTTTGTTTGGTTTAAGGATGAAAAGGAATTTCACTTAAAAATCAATGGATGGATTCAAATTGAGATTTTGCAACAGATTTTAAAGCAACGCTTTGATATCGAAACGGACTTCCAAATGCCTACCGTAATTTATAAGGAAACCCCAAAAACAGTCACCATAGGCTACGAAGAATATACCATGCCCAAACCCTGCTGGGCGGTGGTGAAGTTTGAAATAAAACCTGCTGAACGGGGTAGTGGTGTAAGCTATAAATCGCAAGTGGGTGTAAATGATATATTGTTGAAATACCAAAAAGAAGTAGAGCGCACTATTCCCAAAGCATTGGAGCAGGGCATCAAAGGTTGGGGGGTGACCGATGTGGAAATCACCCTGATTGGTGGTGAAGACCATAATGTACACAGTCGGGCAGGGGATTTCGTGATTGCTACACCCATGGCCATTATGAATGGACTAAAAGTTTCCGATACTGATATTTTGGAGCCAATGATGAAGTTTATTCTTACTGGTTCGGAAGATATTTTGGGGCAAGTAGCATCCGATATGCATAAAATGCGCGGTGTCTTTGAGCCGCCTGTTTTTCATGGCGACAAAATTCGAATGGAAGGTCGTGTTCCCTTTGCCACGGCAATGGAATATCCCGTGCAATTGGCTTCTCGTTCTGGAGGAAAAGCCAATATCCAAATGCAATTTGATGGCTATCAAAAAGTGGAAGATGAATTAGCTGTCATTCGGGAATTCAAAGGAATCAGTCCCTTGGATCGAGCTAAATATATTTTGAAGGCTCGTAAGGCTTTGCAGTGATTAACTTCCGCAGATAGCGCAGATTTTCGCAGAAATAGATCTGCGATTATCAGCGTAATCTGCGGGAACAATATCATCAGTATTTATGAGAACCAAAACAAACGGCCTGAAATTTGTTTACCTTTGCGTTAATCACAACACCAATTATATGAGAATGAAAACACTACTATTTATCACCCTTCTTTTCTTTAGCTTTCTACTAAATGCCCAAGATGAGGCAAAATGTAAAAGCATAAATAAAAATACGATACGCCAATTTCAAAACAATCACTCGGATAGTGTTTACAGCTATTTCAACGATGATATGCGAAGTAAGCTAAGTTTAGCTGATTTGGCTAAAATATGGTCGCAGTTGGAATCCGCAATGGGAAAGTTTAGGGGAGTTGGTGTAAGTAAAGGAATGCAGTTTGATGATTATTATCAATTGGAAACCCAGCTGCAATTTGAGAAAAAGAGTTTGCGATATCGCTTGGCCTTTGATAAGGATAATCGCATCAGCGGAATGTATTTTGTTCCCTATAAAACGCGGCGTTCTCCTCAGTTGGAGATGGCAAATACTGAAAAATATCAGGAAATGCCCATAAAAATACATACTTCCGATTTGGATTTACCAGCCACATTATGTGTTCCAAAAGGAGTGGTGAAATTCCCAATTGTAGTTTTTGTGCACGGCTCAGGTGCTAACGATCGTGATGAAACCATTGGTCCCAATAAACCTTTTCGCGATTTGGCTCATGGTCTTGCTGAATTGGGTATTGCCAGTATTCGATATGATAAGCGTTCATTAGTAAGCCCACGGACACTTATGGATGTAGGAAATCGCTCTTTGCTCGACGCTGTTGTTACCGACGATGCTTTAGCAGCGGTAAAAATGGCTAAAGAAGTAGCAGGTGTTGATACGGGGAAAATATTTGTTTTGGGGCATAGCCTGGGAGCGATGATGGCTCCACGAATTGCACAAAATAACCCGGATATAAAAGGAATAATAATGATGGCAGGAAATGCGCGCCCATTAGAAGATTTGGTTTACGAACAGTATAAATATATTTTCAATCAGGATGGTTTGACGGCAACGGAAAAGGCCCAACTGAAAGACATAAAGAAGAAAGTAAAGAATGTAAAACATCTTGAAAAATATACTGCTGCTGGTGAACGCGTAAAACTGCCTTTGACAAGTGATGTGCGTTTTTGGCAAGCTGCTAATAATTATGATCAAGTAAAAACTGCACAATCGATTCCTCAACCGATATTGGTGATGCAGGGGCTGCGTGACTATCAGGTTACACCACGAGAGTTTAAAATATGGCAACATAAATTGCATAAGAAAAACAATGTGAGTTTTAAGTCCTATGCAAAACTAAATCACTTATTTTTGGAGGGTGAAGGAAAATCGGTTCCCAAGGAGTATGAAACTCAGGGCAACGTTCCGCAATATGTGATATCTGATATAGCACAATGGATCAAAACAGTACAATAAGAAATACATTTTTCAAACTGTTAATAGGGGTAATAGTCCTATCCATAACAGTAAGCGCATGTAAAAAACGTGAGCCGGTTCGTTGGGATAGTGATTTATTGATTCCTTTAATGCATTCTTCATTGGACGTATGGGATTTGTTTGGTGATACAAATATTGTCTATAATGATGACCAGAGTTTGAGCCTTGTTGTTGAGGAAAAGGTGGAAATGATTGACCCTGATAAGGTCATTGAAGTTTATGATACGCTGGCAGAAGATGTTTTTAATATTCCGCTCTATTTGAAGTTTGCTCCGGGTCAGCAATTAACTCAAAGGCAAACCTCGGTTACTATGGACTTGGATGATATGGAATTGGATTTTGCTCGAGCGCGGGTTGCAAGTTTGAAGTTTTATGTGACCAATACAATCAAACAGCCATTAAGGGTTAAGTACGAACTTCTTTCATCGGATAAAGATGGAAGTCATTATGAGGTTTTTGAAGATATACCTCCAGCCACAAATGCAGGTCCTTCCTATACGGTGAAAACCATCCATCTTGATGGTTATGATATGGATATGACAGGTGATGGTTCGCAAGTGAATACTGTGGAATCGAGAACTACGGTTTGGATTCACCCTGATGCTGATACCGTGCTAATTACACCTGCTGACACGATACTTATTGTCTCCACCTTTGACGAGCTAAATATCGATTATGCACATGGCTATTTTGGACAAAAGACTTATCTTGGAAATGGAAGTTCATCCATTAAGGCTTTTAGTAATTTCAAGGCGGGAAGTTTTGATTTGGATAAAGCTACAGCGCGTTTTAAGATTAAAAATTTTGCGGGTATTGATTTGCAAATGAAGTTGAATAAATTATCCACTTTTAATAATGCAACTTCAACAGAAATCTTGCTAAACCATGCTGTAATAGGTAAGCTAATTAATGTTTTACGAGCAACAGAAAGCGGCTCAAGCCTTGATGAAGTTCATCCTGCGAGCACAACGATCAATATTGAAAATTCTAATTTGGATAAGATGATTGAATTGCAGCCTGATTCATTAAGGTTTGATATTTCTGCTCAAATTAATCCCATGGGAAATGTAAGTGCAGGGAACGATTTTATGTATTTTGATAAATCGGTTGAGGCTGCTATTGAATTGAATGTGCCACTTAATTTTTCGGCAAATGGGCTGAGAATAGAAGATAACTCAAAATTGACATTCGATGCAGAAAAAAAGATTAAATCAGGGGAGTTGTTGGTGTATTTAACAAACCGACTGCCCTTCGATTTGGATATACAATTTTATGTATTGGATGAAAATAGTCAAATCATAGATTCGCTTTTTAGTGGGAGTACTCTAATTTCATCGGCTTCAACCGATGCGCAGGGTATTGTTAATTATGCGAGCAAAACCGTTTTGCATATTCCTTTGACTAAGGAACGAATTACAACGCTTCGTAGTCATTCCGACTTGCTTATTCGTGCTAATGTTAATTCTTTAGCGCATCAAAAATATCAATTGTATGAGAACAATAATTTGGAAATAAATATTGTGGGGGATCTGAAGTATGAGCTTTAAATTTTGGCAATATATCATTCCGTTTGTTTTGCTTTTCGTGGTATCGAAGGCAAATGCTCAGCAGGATACAATTGCGAAAAGTGTAAAGGCGGATGGCCTCCTTCCAAGTGCGAGTATCCGTTTAATAACAGAAATAGGATATGAGCATGATGCGATGACTGCTTCAGCCTTGAATAATGCAATGCTTTATGCATCAGGTTTTATTGACGACGACTTGAAAAATGAGAATAAAGCCCGTTTGAGTTCATTAAACAGAGGAGGTAGTACTTCCGATTCAAAGATTTTTCTCAAATACTACCCAGATACACTGTTTGGACTGCCAGGTCTTGCTTCGTATATGGCTATTGAGTGGCATTATTTGGATGAATATCGTTTTACAGATGATGTGTATCATTTGTTGTTTTATGGAAATAAAGAATTTGCTGGAGAAAAAGCCAATTTAGCTTATACGGGTCGGAATTCGATAAATTATTTCCAGCTAAAAGCAGGTTTGCAAAAGTCAATTTTTAAGAAGCATACTTTTGGAGTTAATTTAGCTCTAAATTTTGGTGAGCAGCGAAACTATTTCCAATTTGGTGAAAATACCTGTTTAACAACGAATGAGCAAGGGACAGAGATTTTATTTAAAAATAATTTGAGTTATTTTGAGTCTGATACTTCAGCAACCGATTGGTATCAAATAAGTGGAGTCGGGGCAGGGCTCGATTTGTTTTACGAATATAAACATCAAGGAAGCTATAGTCTTCGAGCGAGCATTGAGAATTTCGGATTTATTCATTGGAATAAAAATAGTATTCAGATGAATGAGAATAAAGAGCATTTATTCAAAGGAATTGAGGTGGATAATGTGTTTGATATGCCTAATCCTTTGGTGAATTCCAACGATACTTTGCAGGATTACCTATATGCTAATGCAGAAACAAAATCGGCAATGATGTTAATGCCTTTCGACTTACGACTTGAGTATAAACAGTTTTTATTAAGAAGAAATTTGGAGTTGTCGGCATCGATTTATTATCGTGCTTTATCGTATATGATGCCTTTATATCAAGTAGATGCCACCTATCGACTATCCCCCTATTTCAAGGCGGGGCCGATACTTTCTTATGGAGGATATACCGATTTTAATGCCGGATTGAAAATGCAGTTTGATACCAAACATATACAAATAAGACTTGAAAGCCGTTATTTAACGGGATTTGCCCAACATGCCTTCTCGGGTATGGGAGGATTTATTACTTTTACGTATAAAATTTATAAAACACCCAACTTATGATACATAAATATTTACCCAATATTAAGTACCACGAAAGTGGAAATTTCTTTCTTATGGCTGGTCCATGCGTAATTGAAAATGAAATTATGCCCTTCGAAATTGCAGAGCGATTGATTGATATTACCAATAGACTGGAAATCCCCTTTATCTTTAAGGCTTCTTATAAAAAGGCAAATCGTTCTAAATTGTCTTCCTTTACAGGGATTGGAAATGAAAAAGCATTAAAGATTTTAAAGAAAATTGGGAAAGAGTTTGATGTGCCTGTAGTAACGGATATTCATACCCAAAGTGAAGCTTATCTTGCGGCCAAATTTGTGGATGTTTTGCAAATTCCTGCTTTCCTTTGTCGTCAAACCGATTTGCTGGTGGCTGCAGCTAAAACAGGTAAGGTGGTAAATATTAAAAAAGGACAATTTATGTCGCCTGAATCGATGATGTATGCAGTGCATAAGGTTCGTAATTCAGGAAATAATAAGATTTTGCTAACTGATAGAGGAACGATGTTTGGCTATCAAGATTTGGTAGTGGATTTCCGTTCCATTCCCGAAATGCAAAAGTTTGGAACGCCTGTGGTAATGGATAGTACGCACTCATTACAACAACCTAATCAAGATAAAGGAGTTACAGGGGGTAAGCCTGAACTTATTGCTACGATTGCCAAAGCGGCTATTGCAGTGGGTGCCGATGGTTTATTTATTGAAACACATCCAAAACCAGAGATTGCCAAATCAGATGGAGCCAATATGCTGAAACTCGATTATCTTGAAGATTTATTAATTCAGTTGGTTAAGATTCGGAAAGCCGTAACAAGCTAAATATTTTATGAAAAAATATACCATCATAGTATTGCTGTTACTTTATTCGTGGCATATATTTGCTCAACAGGAAACCTATACCCGTATTTTTAGCGGTTCTTCCTACGATGAGGGTGTAGCTGTATTTCGTTTGCCGAATAAGGAAATTCGACTTATTGGTAATACAGGAAGCTTTGGTCATGGAAGTACAGATGTTTGGTATATTGCATTAGATTCCAATGGTAATTTTCTTTGGCATAAGTTTTATGGAGGCTCTCACATTGAAAAGGTAGAAGATGCCGTAATGAACTCCCAAGGCGATATTTTTATGGTGGGCTCTACTACCCAAAATACTTCTGCATCGTATCAGGTTTA
Organism: Bacteroidota bacterium; assembly: GCA_003973505.1. The sequence goes on along the minus strand of QNXT01000030.1, from coordinate 2,912 downwards.
TTTTTTAGGACTCAATCAGTATGGGCAAATTATTGCTTATAATAATTACGGAGGCTCCGATTGGGATTTGGGTCATGGAATTGCTCTGATTAATGATTCGAGCTTTATGTTGGTTGGCGAAACCTATTCAAAGGGTGCTGGGCAAAATGATGTTTATTTGTTAAGAGTGAATTATAAAGGGGATACGCTTTGGACAAAAACCTATGGAAGTAGTCAGTCAGACAAAGGAAATGCAGTGAAAATAATGCCTGATAAAGGGTTTATAATTGCAGGTTCTTCTGATGGGTATGGAAATGGAAGTCAGGATTCCTATTTGATTCGTACCAACGAATTTGGCGATACGATTTGGACAAAAATAGTGCCTCATATTACTGATGCTGAGTTTATGGATGTCGTTGTAAACCCAGATACTTCACTGGTATTTTGTGGTTATAAAAAAGATACTCTTGATTCGTATCGAGATATCAACCTGGAAAAGTATGATAAAGATGCAAATTTTGAGTGGTCTCGATTTTTGACTCTGTCGGAGGGGGAGGATTGCTATGCAAAAAGTATGATTCGTGAACCTGATGGGCGTTATACTTTCTGTGGAATGACTACCAAATATGCACATTCAAGCAAATCGGATGCTCGGGTGCTTCGCACTACCACAGGGGGATATTGGCAAGCATCCAATTCGTTGGGCGATGTAGAACAGGACTTGGGAAATGCAATTGTCCTTGACAGCCTGCATGGAAAGCACTATCTTATGATTGGCACAACCAAAAGTTATGGGATAAATAATTCAGGAATCTTTTTTGTTCGTTTAGACTCCAATTTGGAAGGCGACACTACGAGGAATATGTTTTTTCCTACCAACCTATTGCCCCCTCAAAATCAAGAGTCTTTTAGCTGTTATCCCAATCCGGTGAATAAAATACTTCATATCGCCTTGCCTGAAAATAACGGTGAGTATGATGTGTACATATATAGTACATTAGGCATTGAGGTTTTTCGAAAAAGCTATAGCTCGCATTCCAAAAATATTGATCTGCCAATACAAAACCTGTCGAAAGGCTATTATGTACTGAGTATTATAGGGCAAAATCATACTTTTAAGAAGTTATTTATTAAGCTTTAGTATCTGTTTTTTAAATAAGAAATTGCCAATAACAATAATTACACTATTGTATCTAATCAGTCTCTTTTTTATGAGTTTTTTATTCTTTAATTTTCCTCTAAAAGTTGCATTTACTAATTGAATTTATAAAGTCGTCTTTGCGAATCTTTGTGCCTTCTTTGTGAATCTTTGTGGTATAGCCAACGTAAATAATTGTTACACAGAGCTACACAGAGTAGTACAAAGTGACACAAACCTGTCTTCCGAAGGTAGAGACCAAAAACATGTATTGCAAACCCTTATTATTACTATGTTTCATTATACTGATTAGTAACACACTATTTTATTTAGAAGGTGTATAAATTACTATAAAAAAATAGGTATTTCATTGCTTAAATAAGATTAATTTCTAAATTTGCTACCGAAACTGACACAATTCTACAGATGTATGCGATTTTCGTACTTATTATTATAAGTCTCACTGTTGCTGTTGGCTTCTTAATCACCTTTGTATGGGCGGTTAAGAACAATCAGTATGAGGATGATTATACCCCATCGGTACGTATGCTTTTTGATGATAAGCTTCCAAATAAAGAGCCTGTTATTGAGAAAACCGAGAATAAAGATGCTTAGAAAATAGAAATAAAGAAAAACAAATAATTAACTAAACAATTAATTTTATGGAACAACAGACTTTTTACTATGACAACAAAATCGTGAGGATGTTTGGTGGTGTCACCATTCTTTGGGGAGTTGTTGGAGTTTTGGTGGGACTGATTATTGCCTTGCAATTGGCATTCCCTGCAATGAACTTTAACCTTCCTTGGTTGACTTTTGGCCGTTTGCGTCCACTTCACACCAATGCGATTATTTTTGCCTTTGTAGGTAATGGTATTTTTACAGCTGTGTATTACAGTATGCAGCGCCTTTTGAAAACCAGAATGTTTAGTGATCTTTTAGGTCGTATTCACTTTTGGGGATGGCAATTAATTATTGTTGCAGCAGCAATTACTTTACCTCTTGGATATACCCAGGGAAAAGAGTATGCTGAGCTTTCATGGCCTATTGATATTGCTGTAGCTCTTGTATGGGTAGTGTTTGGTATCAATATGTTAGGAACTATTGCAAGACGCCGCGTTCAACATATCTATGTGGCTATTTGGTTCTATATTTCTACTTTTATTACCATTGCTGTACTATGGATTGTGAACAATCTTAGTATTCCATTTGGCTGGTTCGAAAGTTATTCAGTTTATGCTGGTGTGCAAGATGCTCTTGTACAATGGTGGTATGGACATAATGCAGTAGCATTCTTCCTTACAACACCGATGCTTGGTTTGATGTATTATTTCTTACCAAAAGCAGCAAACAGACCTGTTTATTCTTATAAATTATCAATTATCCACTTTTGGGCATTGATTTTCTTATATATCTGGGCTGGACCTCACCACTTATTATATCAAGCACTTCCTGCTTGGGCTCAAAGTATGGGTGTGGTATTCTCAGTAATGTTATTGATGCCATCATGGGGTGGTATGATCAACGGACTTCTTACTCTTCGTGGAGCATGGGATCGTGTTCGCGATAGTGCTGTATTGAAATTCTTTGTAGTGGGTGTTACCGCTTATGGTATGTCCACTTTCGAAGGCCCAATGCTATCATTGAAATCGGTAAATGCGATTAGCCACTTTACCGACTGGACTATTGCTCACGTGCATATCGGTGCAATGGGTTGGAATGGTTTTATGATATTTGGTATGATTTATTGGTTATGGCCTCGTTTATTCAACACGAAGTTGAAATCAGAAGCTTT
>QNXT01000071.1 GCA_003973505.1 Bacteroidota bacterium | reverse complement strand
AGGTAAGTAAGAAGGATAATTTCCAGAACCGACACCCGATTTATGCTGTACAGTTTCTGTCAACTTAAACATTCCACTTCTTGCAACAGCCTGAAGATATAAGGTGTCATCATTATACATTGTAGGCGTTGTATAAGTAGCTCCTTGATGGAAGTCTACAAAAGTAGTATCACTATGATACCATAAAATAGTATCAACAGCATTTGCAGCTAATACAACCGAAGTACCATAAGGAACTGCAATTGGTGAAACAAATGTTGGGTCTGAAGGCTTACGAACTGAATTTACATTAGTGTAAACAGTATCATTATAAGTCACATTATCACCAGGCAAAGTTACCCAAGCAGCAACATGAAAAACAGAATCGTATTGACTTGAATTTGTAAAGTCAATCAAAGTTGTAAAGGTATATGAAACAGTATCACCTGGAGCAACTACAGTATTAAAGCTCTCAGTAACCGGGCTTGCCGAAGCTCCCAAATCAGAAATAAAGCTCACTGAAGTTTGTCCAGTTTGACCTACCGCATTAATTGTATCGACACCCAAATTGGTAATCCATACTTTAACGGTATCTGTAGTCATACCACAGGTCTCATCAAAACCCTCAATCATAGTCACATAAGCATCCTTATTAGGAATACCATAGAAATCATGACAAATTCCATCATTAATGCTATTTGTATCAGTCGCCAATTCGGTTGTAACACAAATTGTTGAATTTCCAGCTGGAGAAAGCATTGGGTTTAGAACCACTGTATCCAATTGATCGGGTACCAAGGTATCCGTATAAGCGTAGGTTACCGGGGTACCATTATTAACAGTATAAGAAATTGTAAATGCTGGAATTGTATCCATACCATAATTTTTTACACTAACAATAATAGGAATTGAAGTAGTTTCACTCGTTGTATCAGGAATATTCATTAAATCATATACTCCAATATCAATAGGTATTGCATAAACTTCATCAGCACCAATAGTAGGTTGATTCACATTACGCAATTCACCATCAATATCAGTTGTAATAAATCCTATTGGAGTACCCTTTGCAGATAAATTAGTTGTAACAACATGTAAATCATCTGGTGCTTGGAATAATGGAAGAACACTTATTGAATGTGCATCTTTTCCACTTACCGCTTGTAAATCGGCCAATGTATTTTTTGCTCCAAACCAATAAGCAACATTACCACCTTCTGAATAGAAGTTATTATAATTGGAAGTATTCACTGTTGCCGGAGTACCAAAATAAGCAGCATATCCACCTGTACTATCAATAAAGTTATTATTGATAAATATTTCACCAATGGAACTAGCAGCGGAATTATACTGATATAAAGCCCTACCATTTGGACCTTGTCCAGAAACATTAACCGTATTATAGTAGAAATTGACATTATCGCAATAGTATGAATATAAACCAAACTTAGCACCTGAGCCTGCTCTTATGTTAATCATATTATTATATACGTAACCTGTAGCAAGTCCACTTGCATAAGCCTGAGCATTACCGTTATTCAAACGCAAACCATATACCGCCGAGTAACCACCACCTTGAGTTATCTGAATATCGTTATTTGCTATAATAAATCCATCAAAAACATAATTAGCGTAAAGAGCCTGAAGCATATTAGACCCTAGAGATGTAACGAGTTTATTATTGACTATTATAGTAGAATCCATATTATTTACATTCACCCCATAAGCACCAAAACCTTCTATAATATTACCGTCAATTATTAATCCTTTTTCACGATTATTTGCACTAACTCCACGAAGGAAAATAGCATAACCTCCATTAATAATATGGTTATTGGTAATAGTCAAATAATTATCATTAGACCCAGAACTATAAATGGCACAAACATTAGGTGTTGCAGAAACAGGCATTTCAAACACATTATTTGCAAATGTATTATGCTCTGATTCGTTAGAAATATCAATTAAGCGAGCAAAGCTTGAAGCTCCGGCTTTAAAGGTCATATTCTGGAACGTAAAATAATCAGCTCCATTAAATTTGACAATGTAATTATCGAAAGAGCCTATTGCTGTATCAATTATAACAACACTTGTACTATCTCCACTAGCCGATTGGAAAGTGATGCTAGAGTTCGGCCCTGCACCAACCACTTCATCTAAAACAAAGCGCTCGTTATAGGTTCCTGCTTCTACATTAAACACAACATTACCACATACACCCACTTCATTAAGTGCATGTACAGCACTTGAGAAGGAGCCATAATCTGCATTACCATTTATAGAATCTCCAATAGTAAAGGTTCCACTCATGCAGGCAATAAAACTTGTTGTTGCAGTATCATTGGTATTATAAGAATCTACAACACCATTAGGCATCATTGTATATGCAGTAATGCTATATGCACCACCTTTGAAATTTACAGAGTCAATAACAATAGTATCAACTGTATTATAAGGTAAATTTCCAGTCCAAGTAATTGTATCTTCAACCGTTCCATTAATAGAATAAGGAATCTTAACTGAAGTCAAATTTGCTTGACCAAAATTCTTAAGAACCGCTTTAATGGCTGTATTTACACCCGAAGGAACAGACCCTGCAGGCTCAAGCAAGGCAGCTTCCAAACTAGCATCGTTTTGGGGGAAACCTGTTACAACAACCGTAACAGGAGTACGATCGCTAAAGCAACCTAGTGCAGTAGTTGTAAACTTAATATTAGGACGCTGTGTTCTTGGAAAAACATTTGATATTGATGAACTTTGACAAACATTACTCGCGTCAGCACGATAATTCAACACTGAATTAAAGTTTGTTATTGTGGAATTTACTGAAGCATTTCCATTACCAACATAAGTAGCGTTATTAGAACATACTTGAACTACAATATTTGAAACACCATCCCAAATAAACGGAGTCGTAAACGGATGGTCATTCCATCCATTGACAGGTGTATAAGAACTTGGAGAATAAACCACGGTTAAACCAGTTACCCATGTTGTCAGAGCATTATCTGTAGTGCTTCCTATTGATATCGCATAATTATTCAATGTAGGAACAGAATTTAGTGCTGCCACATCAAATTGAATTCCACTAATAGCACCGGCTCTTATTCCCATTGCCGTTAATTCACTTGCTAAGAATAAATACTGATCCTTATTACCCATAGACGCATTGGCATATGGAGAAGGATAAGTGTATCCACTGTTAGTCACCGTACCATTACCAACTTGTACATTGATTACACCACTACTTGCACGGTCTGAAACCCAATAAGTAGTTGTATCGTAAAGAGGTCCCGTAATAAACAGGGTATCATTTGCTAACTCTGTAGTAGAAGTATCACTTGACCACCAATAAGGATTTATTCCTGAAACATATAAAGTATCGGATTGTAGATACATAATGGTATCATTATCCACATGTATAGTGTCAGGCACAAAACCTGAAAGTACTTCTGTAAATATAGTATCATTACTATGATCCGAATCACCTGTTAATGTACCCCAAGCTGTTATCTCAAATATTGAGTCAACACCAGTCGCATTAACATCTAAATCAACCGTAGTATTAAATGTATAAAGGAATGTATCACCTGGTAATATCGTTGAGGATACCGTTTCGGAAACTATAGTAGATGAGCCTGCTACTCGATATTTTGCATCAAATGAACTAATTGTAGCACTACCAACATTCTTATAAAGCACGGCTACGGTTTCTGCGTTTGAAAGACCGCAGTCACCCATTGGTGATTCGAAGTCAATTGCATAAATATCGTTAGGTGAAGCTGCAAACTCATCTGCCCCCATATCAGAGGCTGAAGCGTTTCTCACATCTCCATCAATGTCGGTGGTAATTCCTGCAATGTGGGTAGCTATACCATTCAATTGATTGTTTGAAATATGTAGATCACCAGCAGCAAGATAGTAAGGATCATAATCAACACTATTAGCCCCTTCTCCTGACTCAGATTGCCAATCTGCTAAATTATCAATATTATCTCCATTATAAGAAATGAACTTAGTTCCTGAGAAATTATATAAATCATTATAATTATTAGAAAAATTGGCAATATCAACGCCCGTTGTTTTTATTAAATAACCATCGGCATTTGTAAATATATTATTAACAATATTTACATTATTAAATGTACCACCATTATTCTTCAATAACATTAAAGAGAGGCATTTCCTACTACATGAACCGTATTATAATACAAATTACAATTTTCGGTATTATGAATAAGAATACCACAACCAGCATTGTTTGTTGAATGCGTTTGCACCATATTATTGTATATAGATGCAGGAGTATTTACATCAAAACTACAATCTGAAATTCTTATACCATAAGGTTTCGCTGTAAGTTTAGAATAAACTTCATTATTACTCACAACAGCCGAACCACTATTTTCCAATAGATAGATTCCTTTATGCTCGCTAACTGTTGAAGTTGTATCTGCTCGCATATAGTTATTACTAATTACAGCACTATTTGCATTTTTTAAATAAACTCCTGAATAATAATAACCATCGATTCTATTATTTGTAAAGTTCCATCCATTTGATGCTACTGCTCCACCCTCAAGATAAACAGCATAAGATCCATTTACTAAACGGGAATTTTGTATATAAATATTATCACCTACGCTATCAATCCCAAAGACCAAAGCTTTATTATCGGAATTGTTAGCTGATAATAACTCCGATTTTACTACACTATTTGTAATACTTAAATCATGTACATAATTATCCAAAACAAATACTCTGGCATAAACACTATTCTCGGCAACAATGCTCATATCCTTAAAAGTAATATAAGATGCTCCATCAAGCTTCACTACATAATTATCTGCAGCACCACTTGCGTCATATTTCAATATTACTGTAGAGCTATCACCACTAGCAGCTTTGAAAGTAACGGTATTTGTAGCAGAAGTACCATTAATTGGCAATATACTTAATTGCTCATTATAAACACCTGATGCTACATTAAATGTAACCGGACCATCCACACCACATTGACTTAAAGCCAAAAGAGCTTCAGTAAAAGAATGATAGTTTGTAGCTCCCGAACCATTGGGATCGATAGTGTATATACCACTTAATAAGTTATCACAAGCATAGAAATTTACTTCCATACTATCGTTATAAAAGTTAAGATCAGCAATACCATTTGGATTCTCTGTCCAAGTTTTAATCGTATGTGTTCCCGAAGTAAGTGTGGGATTTCCAATAGTAATAGAAGGCGTTTGTGCTCCATGAGCTAGTGATCCTGTATAAGAATAAGGTGTTTGAGGAACACCATCTAATGCCCAACCAATGCTAGCTGAAGTAATAACATCAGAACCAAAATTTGAGAAAGTAAGCTGAACAGGCATAGGTGTATTAGCCATCACAACGCTTGTAGGATTAAGTATTTGATCAACACCAATATCCGTAACCAACAAATAGGATCCTCCTAATTTGAAATCATCAATAGCCATATCGCTCTTATAGTTTGAACCGGTTACACCTCTAAATCGAAACTTTGTTGTATCAGACTGATAAGCTGATACATCGACAACAGCTTCACGCCAAGAATCACCACTTGAGGTTTGTTGTTCACCTGCGATTGACCATAAATCAACCCATACTCCATTAGTAGTAAGCACTTCAAAATGCAATTCTCCCATAGTAGCACCATACATATGATACCTGAAAGAAACCATAGGCTCATATATTGAATCCAAATCAAACTGTGGCGTTTCTATCACAGCAGTCTTATTATTGTTATTAATACCTTTAGTATACATATAATATGAACCCTCATAAGCACCTAGTGGGCCTGTTGATGGCGAGCCTGTTGCACCTGTATTACGAGTCCAATCCATATTATCGTAATTTACCTGCATCCAATCACTAGGAAAACCATTTTCAAAACCTTGTTGATAGGCAACAAAGCCCATACCCTGTGCGGGTTTAGCCACAATACGATAATATCCATTATCAGGGTCAATTGTCATATTTGCAGCTGGAGATTGATCTACAGCAATTATTTTATAATCAATAATCCGATCAAATCCAATAAAAGGAATTGTTCCTTGAAAAGTATCCGTTGCTATGGCATGCATTGCTACAGTATCCACTATACCCGTACTGGTAACATAGGCTATCATAGCGGTATCAACTCCTGAAAAATCCGTAATTTTAGCTTTGATTTGGTAATCGGCTCCTTGCGTTACAGTATCAAGATGGCTTGGCCATAACAAGGAAACGGAAGGTGGTGTTAGTTCACTTAATGCTCCCATTAGTTTGACATCATCAAGAAACCAACCCGCATGTCCCATACTGCCATTATTATTGCCATCAATAAGTACAAAACGTACTTTTACGTTAGCCGAATTTCCAGCAATAGCTGATATATTAAATAACTCTGTTTTCCACCAACTATTTTGAGGTTGTGCAAAAGGATTAGAAGCCTGCCATTCGATAGGGTAAGAGCCGACTGTAAAAGAATTATTTAAAAATAATCCTGCCCCCAAATATTCATTGGACGTCAGTCGTGTCCAAGTAGATCCTCCGTTCGCCGAGACTTCGACGATACATTTATCAAAAAACTCCACCTTCGCAATTTGCGAAAATTGGAGATAAACACTAGTTAAACCTGTCGCATCAACGGCAGAAGTGATGGTTAAATAAGTGGTATCGCCTTGTGTTACCGTGGCAGAATCACTCTTTAATCCCTGGCTCTGAAGTCGGGTATTAACTACCCAATTACCAGCTCCTGATGACGAGGATGTCATTTTTAATGTGCCTTCAAAATCCTCCTGAAACAGCACCGATTGCGAAAACAACATGGTTGTAATCAACAAACTTAAAGTTAAAAGTAAACTTTTCATAATCTAAATGTTTAGTAAATAATAGGCTAACAATTTATTAATTAGCCGTTTATATACGCACTACCGTATTTTTGTTAAAAAAAAAGCGAAGTTACTACTAGAAATAGGCTGATATCGCTTAGTTAACCTTATTTAACAGTAGAATTAACATTACTTAACGGTAGGAAACATTACATCACATAAAGAACACGAAGCCACAAAGGGGACATACCAAAAAGCTAGATTCTAATTGTTACAGCATTTTTTACTTTTTTTTTACCCTTACCCTAAAGGGAACCAAAAAGTAAAAAACGAACCTTGTTTTTTTAAATGGTTTCCACCTTTAGGGTTGGGGTAAAAAAACCATTGACAAAGTAGTAAGAAATAGAACTCAGCCTACCAAAACAAAAAAAAGGCCTCTCCGATTGCTCGAAGAGGCCTAATATAATTAGTTGGAAATTCCTAGTTATTCACTAGCATTTTCTTGGTGATACGTTGTTTATCAAACTCAACTGTGTAGTAATATACACCCGAAGCCAAGTCTGTAGCATCAATCTCAATTTGGTTCTGTCCAACTTGACGATCCAACTCTTCAGTAATAATTACTTGTCCAAGAGCATTACGCAACTCGAAGTGAACTTTACCTGATTGAGGAATTGTAAAGTCAATAGTTACCTTACCATGAGCAGGGTTAGGTTGATTTTGCTCAACACTAAACACATCAGCACCGTTCTCAGCAAGACCAACATTATTCAATCCTAAGTAGTTCTTACAGAACTCATCATTAGTATTGTCAGCATCGCCAGTAACCGTTGCTTTAGCACATACTTGGTAATAACCAATTGGAGACTTATAAGTATCAGCAAAGGTATAAACCAATGTATCCAAACTAACTAAACTACCAGTCCATGTGCCTGTACCTTTAACAGAACTACCTACACTATACTCTAGGTTAATACTTGTTAAAGTAGTTGTACCATAATTTACAACTTGAACTTTTACTGTATTATCAAAAGTAATCTTAGTAGTATCGTTCCATGATGGGTCAACAGATAAACCGATTGTTTTAACATCAATAGGAGCCATTGTTATCTGAACTTGTTTACAAGTTTCATCGTTCTGAGGATATAAATCATTCATATCTGTCTTAGCGCAAATATTGAAATCTGCGTTTGGAGCAGTAAATCCTGTAGCGAAGGTATAAGTCTTCACTGAATCTGGTAATAATCCAGGAGCAGGAATTGTGAATGTGGCCGTTTGAGTAACACTTCCAACAGTATAAGAAACTGGGATACTAATTAAAGTATCGGTACCGAAGTTCTTCACATCAACAGCTACTGTTACACTTGATCCAACAGGAACAGAGCCTGCGGGACTATTAATAGCAACAACACCTGCATCTTGAGCAATTTTAAATGTCTCAACAGAGAAATCATCTATTGCCCATCCATCAAAAGAATTTCCTGAGCCATCACTCATAAAATGGAATCTAAATTGAATAGTATCAGGGTTTTGGAAAGTAGTATTACTTAGCATCAACTTATAAGTTGACTCTGTCCAACCATTACTATTACCTGACCACCATGGGTTACCTCCAAAAGAAGTATTATACCAGTTTGTTCCAAGAGGATCATTTTGTAAACCCAATGTAATCCATGGTCCATTATCGATAGAAATTTCAACAGCTCCTCCGTCATTACCTTGTTCAGTATCATAGTAATTCCAGAACTTTAATATAGCACTATCAATTCCGGTAGTAACGATACGTGGAGAATATAGGAATTCTGCAGAATTATTAGCATATTGTCCATCCAAATCAATCCCCCAAACATTCACTGGGCTATGAGCTGTGTTAATATTGGTCATTGCAGGAATTCCACGTTCCCATTGATTCACTATAGTATCTGGCATCCATAAATCTTGACCTTCGAAATCATCTTCGTAGGAAAGAGTTACTGTAGCCTGAATAAATGTAGTCATACAAAGTGTATCGTTAAACGCATTTGTATCATCAGTAAGTGTAGTATAAGCACAAATGGTATTTGCACCCTCTTGTAGGCTTATGTTACCTAGATTTATATCCATAGAATCCATAGGAGCAATTGCAGTGGTATTATAAGTCATTGTAACTGGACTGCCACCATTTAGAATATAGGAAACATCTACTGAATTAATAGTATCTGTTCCATAATTACGTACACGAACATCTAGAGAAGAACTCGTATTATGTGAAACAGTTTGAGGATTAAGAATACTTTCAATACCCGCATCATGAGGAATTGGAGGGGCTATTACAACCATATAATCTTCTGTTTCACCATAAGAATATGTACCACATGGATGTACAGTTGAAGCATTTCCAAACTCTCGTGCAACCACTCTCATTCTAACTGTACCAGGTAATGCATTAAATGGAATTGTAATATACCCAGTTAAAGTAGTTGCACCTGGATATGCTGCATCAAAGGCTACCTCTGCTGGCTCATCGAATACCCCATTCTGATTATAATCAATATACACCTCGCAATAACCAGCATATGTGAAAGCAGGATCACTAAATACTATATCAATAGAAATTGGATAAACCATACCTGCCTGAACTTGCGCTGGAGCAAGATTTGTATAATCCGTATAAGTTGCATTGTATGGAGTTGGAGATGAATTATTAATTCCTGCAAAAGTTACATTTCCAATATCGTCATCAGCAGTAGATGTAGCTCCTGATGTACAATACGTTGGCAGTAAATTAGACACACTATTGTAGAGCGTATCGTTCAAATGATTAACATCGGTTGCCAAATCAGTATAAACAGTAAACGCATACGTGGAATCACTGATTGATAGGTCAGCGGGAACACTAAATATGAAATCAATACTATCATTTGCTGGAACATTAGTAAAGATGGTATCAATTACTGGAGCGTTATTATTTATAACGTAAGCTACAGGAATTGTATCCTGGTCTGCAGTACCAAAGTTTTTAACCCTAACTGCAACCGTTTCATTAGTTGTTAAATACACATCTGTAGTAGGACTAATTAATAAAGAAGCAGCCACATCATTTGCTTGCTGATTTCCCACATTAATAATCATTGGAACTCTATTACTAGAACAACCTTGCGCAGATTGAAGAGGAATCTGTGGATTAGGATATCCAAAACTAGCTGGAACACCATTACCTCCAACAATCCAATCCGAAGCCAAATTATTATCAGAAATAGTACGAATTGCACCAACGTGGCTTGATCCACCCATTAATGAACCTGAGAAATCAGCAGCAGTTACACCACTACTTGCAGGGAATTGTGCACCATTAGATGCAAACGCATCAACAATATTTCCAGCAGGGTCTTTCAACCAATAGGTTACCTGAGAATTTGACGAAATAGTCGTAGCAGAATTAATATAGAATACATTATTACCCGCAGGGCCTATTGTTAAACCTGAACCATAGATAGCTAAAGCAACTTCTCCACCAAGAATTTGAGTTCCTGCAGGGAATACATAGGAATAAGTAGTGGTACCAACATGCACATTAATCTCATATCCACCAAGGCTACCTCGACTACTAGCAATATTGGATATCTCTACACCATCCCAATCAATTGTTGGCAAATAAGCTGGGTAAGTACCATAACCTGTACCTGTTTTAAACTGTACCGTTTCTGTCAACTTAAATAATCCTCCTCCAGATACTGCCTCCAGATATAAAGTATCATCATTATACAATGTAGGTGTAGTATATGTAGCTCCTTGATGGAATTCTGTAGAAGCAGTATCGCTATGATACCATAAAATAGTATCAACAGAATTTGCAGTCAACAGAACCGAAGTTCCATAGGGAACCGCAATAGGAGATGTAAATGTTGGATCAGCTGGTAAATGTAATGAAGTTACATCAATATAAGCAGTATCGTTATAATTAACATTATCGCCAGGATATGCCACCCAAGCAGCAACATTATATATAGAATCGTATAGACTTGTATTGGTGAAATCAATCAAGGTATTAAAGGTATATGAAACACTATCGCCTGGAAGAACTAAGGTATTAAAATTCTCAGTTACAACTGTTGCAGTCGTTCCCAAATCAGCAATATAGCTTACGGTTGCTTGTCCTGATTGACCTGGTGCATTAATTGTGTCAACACCCATATTCTTAATCCAAACAACAACCGTATCTGTAGTCATACCACATGACTCATCAAAGGCTTCAATCATTGTCATATACGCATCCTTATTAGGAATACCAAAGAATGTGTAGTAAGACGTATCATTTAAATTAGAGCTATCGCCTACAACTTCAGTATATGCAACAATTTTAGAAATACCAGCAGGTGAAGCAAAAGCATTAACAGCTACTGTATCTATTGTCTGAGGCACAAGAGTATCTGTATAATTATAGGATACTGTTGCACCTCCATTTACAGAATACTTAATATCAACATTCGTTAAGGTATCATAACCATAGTTACGAATAACAATATGAGGAGTATATAAAGCTCCCTCATTAGTTGTACTCGGAATATTGGTTATATTGGTAACCCCAGCATCAAAAGCTATTGGTAAATTAATATTCACTAAATAATCTTCGGTTTCACCCCAAGTATAAGTACCACATGGATGCACAGTTGAAGCATTAGCCGACTCTCTAGCAACCACTCTCATCTTAACCACACCAGGTACAGCATTATTAGGAACTGTAACATATCCTGTTAATGTAGTTGCACCCGGATATCCTGCACCAAAAGCAACTTCAGATGGCTCATCGAATACACCATCATGATTAAAATCAATATAAACTTCGCAATAGCCAATATAAGTCACCCCACCGTCAAAAACAATATCCACAGAAATTGGATAAGTCATACCTGCTTGAATTTGTGCTGGCGCTACATTTGTATAATCCGTATATGTTCCATTATAAGGAGTAGGGGATGTGTTATTTATTCCTGCAAATGTTACGTTTCCTATATCATCATCATAAGCAGTTGTAGCTCCAGATGTACAATATGTAAGTGGACTATTTGTAATTTGGGCTAAAATAGTATCATTTGAATGATCGACATCTATAGCCAATTCAGTAAATACCACCAAATTATAAGTCCCGAAAGTATCTAAATTCAAAGTCTGAGCAAAGGTAAATGTTACCGTATCAGATTGATTTAGATGATAAAACAGAGTATCGTACACTATAGCATTAGTATCTAATTGATAAGCCAATGGAATGGTATCTTTACTCATTGCAGCAAAGTTTTTAACAATAACACTTACTGCTTCTGTCGAACTTAACTCAATACCCGAATTCGGTGATAATAAGGAGACAATACCCACATCATGAAGAGGTATATTGGTTACATTAACCGTAAGAGGAACTCTTTGACTGGCACAACCAGCCCCACCCGAAATAGGTAATTGTGGATTTAATGTACCAAAGGAGGTAGCAACAGTTCCTGCTAAACCCCAGTCTGATGCCGAATTATTATCAGAAACTATTCGCACAGCACCTGCTTTACCACTTCCACCTGTAAGCGATCCTGAGAAATCGGCTATAGTTACTCCACTTGAAGCAGGGAAAGTGGCTCCGTTAGATGCAAATGCATCAACTACATTTCCTGAAGCATCTTTAAGCCAATAAGACACCAAAGTAGATGATGAAATACTAGTAGATGAAGCAATATAATATACATTATTACCAGCAGGGCCAACGGTTAATCCATAACCATAAAGGGCACAAATAACTTGACCTGGCATAAGGCTGGTTCCAGAAGGGAATGTATATGTATATGTGGTTGATGCATTATTAACCGTAATTACATAACCTGAAAGATCAGCAACAGCATTTCCTAAATTAGATATTTCTACACCATCAAAATCTGATGAAGGCATATAACTAGGATAAGGATTAGTCTGTCCTGTTCCCGTTTTATATTGAACTGTCTCGGTTAATTTGACAACTGCGGCTCCAGCTCTTGCTTCTACCCAAAAAGTAGTCGTATCAAATAAAGGATTTGTAGTATATGTACTTGAATTTGACAACTCATTAACTGCTGTATCAGATGCATACCAATAAAGCGAATCATTTGAAATCGCAGTAAGAGTAGCTGGTAATCCATAGCTAACCGATGTAGTTTGAGTAATAGGGGCTGGTGGTTGATATTTTGATTCCACATTAGAGAAAACCGTATCATTGGTATGAATAGGATCTCCTTGTAGGTTTACCCAAGCAGTAAATGTAAACGTTGAATCTGAGCCAATTGCTGACATATCCAAATTAACCGTAGGAGTAAATACATAATCTAAAGTATCACCAGGAGCCATCACAGTTGTTATGTTCTCGGTTATTACCGAACTACCACCCGACCAAGTAAAGCTAGCCGTAAAGTTTCCATTAATCGTTCCACTTCCAACATTTTTAATTCGAATACTTACAACCTCCTGTGAATCAAGCCCACAAGAACTAATAGGGCTTAAAAGCTCTAACACTGCAGCATCCCATGGTGAAGGATCAAACTCATCAGCTCCCATATCTGGATTTGTTGTATTTCTTACATCTCCATCAATATCAGTAGTAATTCCAGCAATTGGAGTAGCGGTAGCATTTAATAGATTATTTATAATATGTAAATCATTTGCTCCTAAATAATAAGGGTCATAACTAATACTATTGGCTCCTTCTCCTGATTCTGATTGCCAGGCAGCCAAATCAACAACGGCTGTTCCATTATAAGAAATAAATTTCGTTCCTGAAAAATTATATAAATTATTATAATTATTAGAGAATTCGGCAGTATCAACACCGGATGTTTTGATTAGGTAACCACCAGCATCAGAATTTGTAAATATATTATTAACAATATTTACATTATTAAATGTGCCACCATTATTTTTCAATAATCGTAAAGCTCCATTATTATTTGCACTACCTATCACATTAACAGTGTTATAATACAAATTACAATTCTCAGTATTATGAATAATAATACCACTACCAAGATTGTTTGTAGAGTGTGCTTGCACCATATTATTATAAATAGATGTTGGAGTATTTACATCAAAACTACAATCTGATATTCTGATACCAAAAGATTTAACTGTTTGTTTCGAATAAATTTCATTATTACTAATAACAGCAGAACCGCTATTTTCCAACAAAAAGATTCCTTTATGTCCATTAACTGTTGAAGTTGTATCAGCTTGCATAAAGTTATTACTAACTACTGCACTATTTGATTTTTTCAAATATACTCCAGAATAATAATAACCATCGATTATATTATTTGTAAAGCTCCATCCATTTGATGGCATGGCACCAGCTTCAAGATAAACGGCATAATATCCATTTACTAAAAGTGAATTTTGGATACTAATATTATCACCTACACTATCTATTCCAAGTACCAAGGCTTTTTTATCAGAGTTGTTACCAAATAATAATTCTGATTTTACT
>QNXT01000094.1 GCA_003973505.1 Bacteroidota bacterium | reverse complement strand
TACACGTAACAAACCTCCTAACTCATCAATGACACTATCAACAACTCTATCGATACCCAAATGATGAATTAATAAATTATGAATACTTGAAAAAAGTGGATGCTTAGTATTGGCATGGAAATATTTGCGATTCCCCTTTAATTCTGAACAAAGAAGACCCGCATTTTCAAATCTGTTAAGCTCTACACGAATTGCATTGGACGACTCACCAAACTCATTGGTAAGATTCCTCAAATAAGAACGTGAATTGGCATTAAGAAAAAACTTCATTAAAAGCTTTATTCGCGTCTTTGATGTAATAAGCGTATCGAGCATTTTTTATTTTTTTTACGCCTCAAAAATATAAAAAAAATCAATAACGAGTATAAATTTTACTCAATCTTAAAACAGGAAAATTGGCTCTTTGCTAAGCCATTGATAATATGTACTTTCTCGAGAATCTCTTTAATGGTTTTACATAAAAACAGGTATAATACCTGTTCGTAAAATAGCAAGCGAGCAGCTACTAAAAAATTAAATGGCCAAACATTTACAGCCTCAAATAAAAAATTTATGTAGGTTTGTAATCTAAATATATATCTATGCATTCAATAAAGGAATTACAGAATAAAGTTGCCGATATTTTTGACAATAAGAATTATATGGCAGAGCCAAAAGGCTTATATGAGCCCATACAATATTCTCTATCACAGGGTGGTAAAAGACTAAGGCCCTTACTCGCATTAATGAGTTGTTCTATCTTTGGTGGTGATTTAGATAAGGTTGAAAACCCTGCTATTGGCTTGGAGATTTTCCATAATTTCACCTTATTGCATGACGACATTATGGATCAGGCTCCCATAAGAAGAGGCGTGCCATCGGTATATAAAAAATGGGATACCAATACAGCAATTCTTTCAGGTGACACCATGTTTGTATTGGCTTACGACTATGTCACCAAGTCTGACCCGAGTTTTTTAGTTGATGTATTACGTGTTTTTAATCAAACTGCCAGAGAAGTATGCGAAGGTCAACAATACGATATGAATTACGAAACTCAGGAATTTGTTGGAGTAGATGATTATATCGAGATGATTCGTTTGAAAACAGCAGTACTTATTGCTGCAGCACTAAAAATCGGGGCAATCACTGCAGGAGCCAAGGCCGATGATGCGAAGAATATCTATGATTTTGGAATTAATATTGGTTTGGCTTTCCAATTAAGAGACGATTTATTAGATGCATTTGGCGACCAAAAGGTTTTTGGGAAACCCATTGGTAACGACATTGTAACAAATAAAAAAACCTACCTTTATATTATGGCTTATAATTTGGCTAATACCAAGCAAAAAGAGGCTTTAGACACAGCTTTTGGTTTTAGCAATAATGAAGAAAAAGTAAAAAGCGTAATGACGGTTTTTAACGAATTAAATATTCGTGAGGTAACCGAACAAAAAATAGAGGACTATTATGAAAAAAGCCTATCCTTTTTGGATGCTATTTCGGTTCCTAAAAACCAAAAAGAGGAATTATACCGCTTTGCCAAAGGATTGAGTTTACGAAATGTGTAAACGGATATTCTTTCTTTATTAAAACCGGCTAAATTCTAATTATCACAGCATTTTTTGCTTTTCGTTTTACCCTTGCCCTAAAGGGAATCAAAAAGTAAAAAATGAATTTGGCTTTTTCAATGGTTTCTACTTTTAGGGTTGGGGTGAAAAACCATTGAAAAAGTGGTGAGGAATAGAACTTAGCCTTAAAATCAAATTCTAAAGCTTCTTTACACAATATTTAAGGTTTTTGGCTGTTTAGAAAATTGTAAATTGCAGACCGAAAACAGGAAACTATTTTATGCGCACAGTACTAAGCTTATTATTTATATTTCAATCGATTATACTATTTGCCCAAAAGGCAGAAGTGTATGGAAAGGTATTGGATAAAGAGGGCAAAGCTTTTAATCCTGCGGCCAATGTGTCTATCATTGGTTATTCAGGAGGAACATCAACAGCCAAAGACGGAAGTTTTGTGCTTAAAATTCCTGCCAATAAAAAGATTGTCTTGCATTTTTCTCATGTTAGTTTTAAGCCCTATGAAAAAACGGTTTTTGTAAAAGAAGGAGAGCGTCTAAAGGTGGATATTATTCTTGACAAATCCATCGAGATGCAAGGGGTTGACATCACCGCTAAACGACATGAATACGACGGAATAAACCATGTTGAGCCAAAGGACATGGAGTATCTTCCAACGGTTTCGGGAAATGCCATATCTGGGATTATTAAGCAAATGCCTGGCGTAGCTTCACGTAACGAAATGAGTTCTCAATATTCGGTGAGAGGTGGTAATTTTGATGAAAACCTGGTGTATGTAAATGGCATTGAAGTTCCTCGACCTATGTTGATTAAGTCGGGGCAACAAGAGGGACTGCCTTTTCCAAATAGCGATTTGGTAAAATCAATCAACTTCTCAGCTGGAGGATTTAGTGCCTATTATGGAGATAAAATGTCCTCTGTGTTGGATATTGAATACCGCCGTCCAAAAAAGTTTGCCGGTTCCTTTACAGGAAGTTTACTCGGAGGCTCGGTTCATGTGGAAGGCGTTGGAGCAAAACAGCGGTTTCGATATTTAATGGGTGTTCGCTATAAAACCAACAATTATGTTTTGAAAAGCCTTGATACCGATGGCGATTTCAAAACAAATTCTACTGACTTTCAAACCTATTTATCCTATGATATCAATGAAGAATTTGAATTAAGTTTTTTGGGAAATTATTCTGTAAATAATTATCAAATCACACCGCAGAATAGGGAAACGAATTTTGGAAGTCTATTCGAAGCTTTACGCTTTACCGTTTATTTTGACGGCCATGAGGTTGACCGTTTCCAATCGTATATGGGGGCATTCACCGGTCGTTATCATAAGCGTGACCTCGATATGCGGTTAACACTCTCAGCATATCGCACTTTGGAATCGGAGACATACGATATTATGGGGCAATATTGGCTTGATGTATTGGAAAACGATTTAGGAAAAGACGATTTTGGTCAGGTGGCTTTTAATAAAGGAGTTGGAACTTACCTCGATCATGCTCGTAATTATTTGGACTCTCGTGTAATTTCTTTACAACATCGTGGATCTTATAAAAGCTATGCCTGGGGTGTAAATATACGTCACGATATTATTGATGACCAACTAAATGAATGGTCGATGTTAGACTCTGCAGGTTTTGTTTTACCCCATCCTCCAGACAATATTGGTGGGCTTATTCCTGGTTATACACGACCAAATGAAATTAATATGAATGAAGTAATTCGTTCGAAAAACTACATTCCATCAAATCGGTATTCAGCTTATCTACAGAAAGAATGGGAGTTACAAAAAACCGATTCATCAACAAATTTCAAATGGAATGCAGGAATAAGAAGCAATTATTGGGACTATAGTAACGAGTTGCTAATTAGTCCGCGAGTGAATTTATTTATTAAGCCGAATTGGAAAAAGAATGTGGGTTTCCGATTGGCAACAGGTTTATATTCTCAGCCAGCCATTTATCGTGAAATGCGTGGTTTAGACGGTGTGGTAAATCCCAATATCAAAGCCCAAAAATCTCTACACTTTGTTGCTGGAAGTGACTTTATTTTTAGGGCTTGGGATCGTCCTTTTAAGTTTACTACCGAAGTATATTATAAGTATATGTGGGATTTAATTCCCTATGAAATTGACGATGTACGAATTCGGTATTTTGCTGAAAATAATGCGGTTGGATATACAACAGGAATTGATTTGAAACTGAATGGCGAGTTTGTACCAAATGCCGAATCGTGGGTAGGGATTTCCCTAATGAAAAGCATGGAAGATATAAAAGATGATTTTTATTTTGATTATTATAATGCTGCTGGTGAGAAGATTCAACCGGGTATAACCGTAGATAATACGCCTGTCGACAGCACAAAGGTAGAGCCTGGATTTATCCCTCGCCCAACCGACCAACGGTTTTCATTCAATCTGTTTTTTCAAGATTATATGCCAGGTTACCCAACTTTTAAAGTACACCTCAATTTGGTATATGCAACGGGTTTACCCTTTGGGCCTCCCACGCACAAACGTTATCAACAAACACGTCGTTTTCCTGCATATCGCCGTGTGGATATTGGATTTTCTAAGCAATTGATTAGTGAAGATACTGAGTTTAGACCCAAAAGCGCTCTTCGTTACTTTAAGTCGATGTGGATAAGCTTGGAGGTTTTTAATTTATTGCAAATTGATAATACCTTATCCTATATGTGGGTTAGTGATGTGAATGGTGCTTATTACGGAATCCCCAATTACCTAACTTCCCGACAGTTAAACATACGACTTTCGGTCAAATTTTAATTATTGGGAACTCAAATTTGAGAAATAAAATGGGGATTCATTGGAGCAAAAACCGTCAAATTGAAAGCAACCTTTTAGTATAAATACCGTATTAGAATGTCATATCATAAAAGACTTATTATGAAGAAACAATATATAATTTCAATATTACTCGTTTTCGTTTTTACAGCATGTTCTACTTATAATGTAATTCCAATAAAGGACAACACGGAAGCACCAAAAACATCAGGGTTCTATTATTCACTTCCCCGATCGGTTCTTAGCATTGATATTACGGTTACTCGAATTGATCGCATTGCTGGTCCCTATGCTAAATATGCCTCAAAATATTTAGGAATAAAAGACCCTGTATTACAAAATATTACCACTTACGATTTAACGGATATTTCCATCAATACCTATTCAGAGCCTGACCCTGAACAATATTATTTTGTTGATTTAAAGAATTTTAAACCAAGCAAAGCCAAAAGCATGATGATTGCTTTAAGTGAATCGGGTTTAATACAGGATTTGAATGATAATAGCGACAAAAAAATAGAGCAAGATAAAAAAGAGAAAAGCAATCGAAAGAAAATTGATTATTCGGAAACCTTTAAGTATTTTGCTGACAACAATTTAGTAGAACGTATTGATACCATCATTGAGCAGGTAAATATGGATACGGTTACCATTGAAAAACGCACTTTAAAGCGAATTATGGTAGAGAAATCGGTAGAGCAAAAAGCCAAAGAAGCTGCCGATTTTATTATGAAAATTAAAGAACAGCGTTTAGACATCTTAACGGGAGCTCAAGAAGTTCCTTACTCAGAAGCTACCGTAAAGTATATGAGCGACGAGTTGGCCAAAATAGAAAAGGAATATATGATGATGTTTGTGGGCATTACCGAATCTGAAGTTCTTCATTTCCGTTATTATTATTTACCACAATCTGATTTATACTCGGCTTCCATTCCATTGTTTAAGTTTTCGAGAGCCAAAGGAATCATAACGGATGAAAATGCTGCTGCGGATATGGTATATATTCATATCGATCGGGCTCGTAACACAAAGAATCTTGAGAAATTTGCTCAGGCAAATGCGGAGGGTGATGGAAATCATGGTTTCTATTACCGCATTCCGGAGTATGCTAAATTTACTATAAAACAGGGTGAAACACTTAAAGCCGAAGCATCTTTTCTAATTGCACAGTTTGGCGTGGTAACAAATCTTCCTGCCAAATACTCGAAAGTGCAATTTTATCCAAACAGTGGAGCTATTCGGAAGGTGGAAATTCGTTAGATTGGGATTAAGCCCGTTTAAGAATTCTTTTTATTCAATTTCATTACAGCAACAACTTCAAATGCTGAGTAAATGAGATAGATCACAAAGAAGCTTAATAGAAACTGAATGGCATCGTCCTTAAACATCAGTGCATAAACTAAAAGTAGTGCTAAAAACGATAGTAATTTGATGGTTGTAATAAGCATAAAGCGTGTTACAAACTGCTGAGGACGAAGATTGATTGCTCCCACAAAACCTTTATGAATAAGAAAAGTTACCGACATAAAGAAAACGGGTAACACAGGCAAAACAGGGCTTACCCATTGTTGTGGCATGGCAATCCACCAACCAAGAGCAACCACTTCCGTAAAAGCAGTTAGAGCAAGCAAACGAATCATAAATGATTTCATGGTTATTTATTTTTTTATAAGATCTTTAATGAAAAAATACATTGCTATCACAACACCTAATATTGTGAAGCTTAAAGTAAAAACGGGAAATTCGGTTTCTATATAATGATTCGCCTTGGTATAATCATCGAGTTTTACACCACCCAAGGCACTACCAAAAATAATTACTCCCATTTGAAAAGCCATGGAAGAATACTGAACAAAGTTATTTAACTGGTGTTTTTTCTTGGGCATGACCTAGACCAATTTTCTGACCTGCAGGGTCGTTTTCCATATTAATTGTTCCTGTAAGCACTGCACCTGGCTCAATAGAAATCTTATTTGTAATAATATCGCCTTTGAGTTTTGCACTGGCTTTAAGCGATAATAATTCACTAACACTAATCTCGCCATTAATCGTGCCCATAATCTCGGCATTTTTACATTTGATCTCTCCTTCGATGGAACCTTTAGGACCCAAAACAAGTTTTCCCTGAATATTCATAGTACCTACTATGGTACCGTCAATTCTAATATCTCCTTGAGTTTCAATCTCGCCATGGATTTTTGTACCCGCAACAATCTTATTAAACTCTCCTACATTATCTGATGAATTCCTTGCCATGATATTAACTTTTATAAATGGAGGGCAAAGTTACAAAAATTCTTTGAACTCCAGGAATTTAACACTTTTTATAACTGTGCAGACGCATACTTTATATTTTGAACTAATAATCATTTTTTTCGCTACGCTTAAAAATGTGAACATCCACGAATTACACGAATTTACACGAAAATGCAGCAATGCTGCATTTTCGTGTAATAAAATTCGAGTTAATTCGTGAAATTCGTGGACTTACTAATAACTAAACATTATAAGTATTTAGTAAGTGAATTAAGCAAAGTATAAATTTGCGCAGCTTATTACAAACTCATTTCAGAGCTCATTTCCGAAATCACTTGTTGGAGGATGTTATTTACCGACTTCGCTTTTTCAAGCACACGAGATGTATCTTTAGCACTATTCCCTTGTTCTTCAATATATATTAAATCCTCTTCAACTAATGAGATATCCCATAAACGAGCTGACGACTTCAATTTATGGGCGATATTACCGCATTCGTACCAGTTTTCGTCTTGGCATATTCCAACATTTTATCTAACATTTCGGGAACCGCTTGTATAAAGATATCCATCAGTTGTTTTACCTCATCTTCATTCTGATCCATCATCTGCATAAGCTTTTGCTGACTATAAAGTTGGGAAGTTTTCATTTGAGTATTTTTTTTGTTTTGCTACAAAGGTAGCACAAAATAGAAACGGATATGAAAAAATCCATATCCGTTACATTATCTAGTCTAATTCCGAAATTGATGCGCTTAACAATTTAAGTTTATCAAAAAATCATATTATTTGTATTCATTTTTGCTTGAACAAAAACGAATCATCCCGATATATCGGGATCAAGGCCAAAAAAATCGTCCACCCGCCCTTCCAAAATAATTTATTATCTAATAAAATACGGTGATTAGCAACCTTGGTTCTTATCTGGTTTTATTCCTTTTGGGAGTAAGCATTTGTGCATACCCAATCCTAATTTTCCTGTTGCTAATCAAAACGCAAGCGATTTTATTGATAATAATATCATTTTGGAATTCCCGCCTCCCCAGCCCCGCTTTTTGGCCAAGCCCTACGCACCTTACACATTAATACTTGAAATAATAAACATAAGTTCTGCAAGAGAGCTAATGAACCCACACTAATATTTCGCTATCTGAAAACCTTGAGAAAACACCACTGCCCCAACCATTTCAATCCGCTTACGGATTGATTGTGCGCCTAAGAAAAATGACGTAAAAAAATAAGGGGGAGAAATCGTTAAAAACACAAAACTGTTTGACGCTCGTTAGCCATCCGTCTAATGACGGGTGGCTATAAGGAGGAGTTTTTTGTGTTTAGATTTATCACCATTATTTTCGTTATTTTTCGTCAGCGCAGCTTTCTTGCCTGCTAGCAAGCAGGTTTGTTACTTTTTCAGCTGAAAAAGTAAAAAGCAATCTATTCCCCATCATCATCTGCACCCTGCACTTCAGTATCAGAAACAATATCATAGAGTTTCGATAAATCAGGCACTAGAATGATTTCGGTACGACGATTTTTGGCACGACCCTCAGCGGTGTCGTTACTTGCAATTGGCGAGAATTCTCCCCTACCAGCTGCGGTTATTCTTTTGGGGTCAATATTACTATTGTTTGTAAATATGCGCACAATACTTGTAGCACGCTTTGCACTTAAATCCCAGTTGTCGCTTAGATTTCCTTTTCCTGAATAAGGCACATTATCGGTATGCCCCTCTACCAAGATATTAATATCGTCATGAGTTTCCATCACCTTCGCAATTTTCTTAATTGCCTCGGCTCCTTTTGGATTGATTACAAAACTACCTGATGGAAAAAGCAGTTTATTTTCCATAGAAACATATACCCGACCGTTTTTACGGGTAATTGTCAAACCATCATTTTCAAAGCCCACCAATGCCTCAGCAATACTATTTCGTAGTGCATTCATAGCCGAATCTTTACGAGCAAGTTCCGCACGTAAGCTTTGATACGCATGGTCTTTTTCAGCCAATTGCTGACTCAATAAGTCCAATGCATTTTTCTTCTCCATAAATTCTTTTTCAAGTATCGAGAGCGAATCTTCTCGCTGCATCAAGTCAGCTTGTGCCTGTTGCAATTCGGCCAAAATCTTTTGTGTTTCACGCTGATTTCCTTTAATTGCTTTTTGGTGCTTTACAAGCAAATCATTATAATTTTTATTCAGCTCTTTATAGCTTCCTGCTATACGACGACAATTTCGCCCAATGGCTGTTGTATCTTGTTTAAGGTTTTTAAGTTGCTGCTCATACTTGGCAACTTTACCCGCAAGTTCGTTACTCAAAGTGCGAAATTTATCATTATCTGATTTCAATTTTGCATTTTCCTCTTCGCATTTTTTACGCTTACTATCTAGTTCGTTATATTTTTTTTGCGTTACACACGAGCTGAATAACAGCGATGTAAACCCGATAAAAAACAGAATAATTCGAAAATCCTTTTTCATTGCTCTTTTTATTTTGTTAAAAATGATGTATATACTTAGTAAAATAGTTGAAAATCAACATATTTAAAGCCAAAAGCAAAAATACAACTCCTATTACTGAACTAGGCTCCAGCCCATGGCTAAATACTAACATTAGAATGTTAATTAGTCTTTGCAAGAAAATACCAAGTTTTGTATCGTACTACATAAAAGCTAAATTTACTGCCATAAACTGTTACTATCATACTTATTCCATGTTAATAATAAGCTAACTCATCAGCTTATAAATTCAATTAAGAATAAGGCTTTGCCGTAAAAAATAAAAATACATTCCAGTTAATTTGTCTAATATTTTATCTCCTAATATGATAGTATTACCAACAAACAAAAAAACTATATTTGCTTTCATATTCTATTATAAATCTAACAGTCATGAATTTTAATTTAAGCATCAAATGGAGTTTAATTCTAAGTACTTTTCTATTGATACTTATCTATTTTTTAACAAATAAAAAAATAGAACCCTATAAATACGAACTAAAGTATATCGAAAACCCTAAAATACTCTCTCAGCTAATTCAAAAAGATTCCTTATTAAACACACAATTATATAATTATTCGAAAGAACATCAATCCTCATACAATGATGCTCTTATAAGATGTATTGCTTTTTGCAATGAACAACGAAAACTGCTATTAAGCGATTCCTACTATTCAACTCTACATAAGGCAAATGCTTTAGGAGTTTCACAAAACACCTACATAAACACTATATGTATTGATTCATTAAAATTAAATATAAATGACATTTTCGTTAAATGACAGGAAATCAATAATTATGATTATTGTTTTAAGCCTAATGGTTTACGTCCCTTACATTTTTTCTTTCAACAATATGGATAGTGAACGGAATTATTGGTCAGGAGATTCATGGTGGTATATGCAAATTGTTGAATCAATGGTGCAGAACGGCGATTTAGATATGTCGAATAACATCCCTGCATCAATACATGTAAACCAAGATCAATTAGCTCTTTCATCACAAGGATATTTAGCTCCTAAACATGGCATTTTCTTCCCATTAGTGAGTATTCCTTTCTATCTATTATTTGGAGATGCAGGATATCCACTGTTTAACCTTCTTTTAACTATTGGGATATTAATTGTTATGTATCTAATCATTAGAGTATTCTTTGACGAATTTATATCTCTTAGCACTACATTAATCTATGCATTTACGAGCGTTATATTTTTATACTCATATGATTACCTGTCTGATCTCTGGTCGGTGTTGTTAATTCTGTTAGGAGTAAATCTTATACTTAGAAGAAAATACTATACCGCCAGTATTTTTCTGGCTCTAGCGGTATTTGCCAAAATCACAAATGTTATTTGGATAATTCCTATATATGCTTTTATTGGCATTAATTTATGGAAAGAGCATAAGAGGCAATTTGGAATATTAGCTCAAAAGGTTTTTAGAATTACATTGATTTTTAGCATCATGATTACACCCGTATTAGCAAGCAACTATTTGATTTACGGTAGCCCTTTCACAACTGGCTATCAACGTATTGTATCATATTCCTCAAACGGAAGTATCGTCTTATTGGCACATACGAATGATTTTAACAAACCGTTTTTCCATGGTTTATTTACGCTGTTATTCAGTCAAAAAAAAGGAATGCTTTGGGATAACTATATATTAATATTTGCTGTATTAGGCATGGTATTTTCTCATCAAATTAAGCAAACTTCTATGATTATTTTATTACTAATAATCATTCTTTTACAAATTATATTCTTTAGCAAATATGATTATACGTTGGCTACTGAGTTTGGAAACAGATTTTTGTATTTATCAATTGCCCTTTCGTCTGTTTTTACAGCTAATTTCATAAATATTCTTCGAAAAAGATTAATTTATAATCCGAAAATAGCTCATTAACAACACCAATCAACTAGGCTTCAATCTCCAATATCAATGGGCAATGGTCTGACTGAAATGCCTGAGTATGAATCTCCACATTCTTGATTCGATCTTTAAGATTTTCCGTTACCATATGATAATCTATGCGCCAACCTTTATTATTTGCACGAGCATTTGCACGATAACTCCACCAAGTGTAGTTGTGGGGCTCTTTATTTAAATAACGAAAAGAATCGATAAAACCCGTATTCAAAAATCCGGTCATCCATTCGCGCTCTTCAGGCAAGAAACCCGAATTCTTCTCATTCCGTTTAGGAGCATGAATATCAATAGCTTGATGACAAATATTATAGTCACCACTGATTATTAAATAGGGGCGTTCTTTACGTAATTCGGTTACATATTCTTGAAAATCGTTAAGCCACTGCATCTTAAATGCTTGACGTAAATCGCCTGATGAACCCGATGGATGATAAACGCTTACCACAGAAAGATCTCCAAAATCGGCACGCATAAACCGGCCTTCATCATCGTAGGCAGGAATATTCATCCCTCTAACTACCTTATCAGGCGTTGTTTTAGTAAGAATAGCCACACCACTATAACCCTTCTTTTTTGCAGAAAAAGAATAGGTTTCATAACCCGCCTCAGCAAATTCAAAACTCGGAATCTGGTCCTCTTGAGCCTTTGTTTCTTGAAGACATACCACGTCAGGATTTGCTTCCTTTAACCATTCCATAAAACCCTTTTTCATGGCGGCACGTATTCCATTTACATTATAAGTGGCAATTTTCATAATTGAATATTTTAATTGTTCTGACTTTCACCCTTCTTTTTCTGATAAATATCAATGGCTACAATTCCGGCAATAAGTCCGAAAAAGGGAACTGCCATCTTATCGGTATCAAGAAAATTATTGAATAAAGCATGCGCAATATAAGTTGAAAGGCCTAAGAACAGAACAGAATTTAGGAGTTGTATCCTGAGATCAGAAAGTGCGTAATAATTTCTCACAGCAGTATTAGCAACCAGAATAAGCATAATAATCAAGCTTAAAAAGCCAATGATTCCCTGCTCAGAAAGTGCCAATAGGTATTCGCTATGCGCAGTTCCCCGATTTCCAACATTTGTGCTAATAACCGTTTTTTGCTCCACACTTTGGAAAGGAGCATACACAAACTGATAAGTTCCCGGCCCCCAACCCCGCATGGGTCGTGCTTCAAACATTCGTATCGCTGACATCCATCTATTAATACGTTCCAAATTGGAAGCATCGGTAGCAATATTGGACATGGATTCCACATGTTCCACAAAATTATCCGAAGAATCTTGTTTATTCTTTTCCATTTTCATCAGAATTTGCTCCTGAAAACTGAAAAAGAAAAATAGGAGAATAGCTACCGCTGAAAGTATCCAACTAAGACGGATACGAAAACGAAGTAGAAAATAAATACCTAAAGCAATTATGATACTTGCCCAGGCTGCACGACTGATTGATAAATATATCGCGACAAGCAATATCACTAATGTGAGTGCCGTAAAAAAACGTTGAGAAGGCGTTTTATAAAAGCCAATCAGTCCAAAAATAATTGGAATAAACATAGCCAAAACAGCACCATAGGAGGTATGGTCGTTATAAAATGGCGACATAACCCAATGGGCAGCATGGTCTGTAAATCCATTTAAAGCATGCTGCGAAATAGTCCAGCCTATAACAAAAATAAGCCCGATAACATAAGCCCAAATGAAACGAGGGATATTCTTAATGTTCTTAAATACCATTATCCCAAAGAAATACATGGGAATAACAAACCAAAGTCGCGCAAGGAAAAACTTAAACGAAACCAATGGGTGTTCGCTTGTAATACTGGTTAGAAACATCCATAGTAAATAAAAAATAATGGAAATACTTACAGGATGGGTAAAAATACGTTTATCGAAATGCTTGTCATAAAACAACTTAATGACAAACAAAAACATTAAACCAAACAATAAAGGTTCAGTAGGAAGTGAAAGCCCCACATCAATTCCTTTGAATCCAATTTCGCTCAAATCGATGGCCAAAGGAGTAAAAAAGGCAATAATGAAATAGATTTTGTCAAGCGCAAAGACATAAATCATCAGTATTAATAAAACTCCAGGCAGCACACTAAACCAATACACTTCTTGAGATATCAAGAAGCTATTAATCAAGATGTATAGCGCACTGATAACAATGGCTAAAAATGATTGTTTTTTATCGGAATCCCAGGAGTTTAACAAAACGACTATTTATTGAATTTTACGTTTTTCAAACTATCAATTAAAATTAGAATAAAGATGGTAAGTAAAAGTGTTGACACAGTAGCAACCAATACAATCAACCATCTAACAGGATATGATTTCTTTTCAGCAGGATAAGCTGTATCTACCTTAAATGTTTGAGGGAGCTCTTCTTCCGCATCAATCTTTGCCTTATCGTACTTCTCTTTTACCTCTACCAAAAGCTTTTTCTCATATTCCAAACCGTCACGAATACTTACATAAGGTCCACCATATTTTGCAAGAACCGATAGTTTATCGTCCAAGGCTTTAACGGCATTCGAATTGGGATTTTTCGCGATCTCTATGGCAAGCTGCCGGGTAATCATTTCCGATTGCGTTTCATAATCGAAAATCCCCAACTCACGTAATTTTGTAAGCGAGTCTTCTTTCATATAAATATCATCACGCAAAGACTCATACTCCATTTTCACAATTTCGTAACCTCGAATGGCTCGTTCTTTTTGCATTCCAATTTTTAATGAATCAAGCAAAGCAGCAATATCATTGGCAATATTAGCAGCTAACACAGGATCTTTATCCAAAACAGTTATCTCTACCGCCATATTCTCGGTACGACGATACTTAATATTGCTTTCGTACTCCTTATTCAAAAGTGTTCTTTTAAATTTCGAATTTTCAGAAATATCATAATGATTCATTAAATCATATTTCTCTATAATCCGATCACGAATTCGACTCGAATTGAGGATTTGAAGCAATTGCTCCGCATGTTCTTCCTCTCCAAACTGCAATAAATCCTGTTTATAACCCTGATTGTCTCCAAGCAAAGCTTTTGAAATAGAGTTGGTGGAAGAAGGGAAAAGAACAAAAGTAGATTTATACTTTGGCGTTATGAAAAAAGGGCCAGAAAACACGGCTGAAAGTATGGCTGCTGCAAGGGTAAGACCAATAAGTAGCTTCCTTTTTTGCCATAAAAAAACAATGAAATTCGTTGAGTTAAAATTATTTGTGTCCTTCATCTGATATATTATAATTATGAATCTTGCTGATTAATATTTGCGGTGGCAAATGTACATTATTTTTTTCCGTTCAACTTCGATTATCTTTTATAAAATGTGCAATAGATTAATTTATTAGCCATCCAAAACAGCTCAATCCATCGCAATGGATTTTGTAAAGCTATTTTTCAAATACCAAATTTCTAACGAAGTATTGATAAAAATCGTATGATTTTTTTTATTACTTTAGCGAAAACATAGCTGACTTCATAAATAACTGCTCAACAGATGCCTCGAATTAAGATAAGATTAATTGCTTTTCAGATTATTTTACTGTGTCTGCTTATTCCTTTTTCAAGTTTTGGTACAAATAAATCAAAAATCGACAGTTTACTAAACCTTCAAACATCAACGCCAGAAAGTAAGTTAGATCGTTATTTAAGCCTATCCTATTATTACAAAAAAAGAGATCTTAACACATTTCATTCTTATTTAGATTCAGCATCCACAATTGTTGATAGCGTTAGTAATAAAAACCTTATCAGCAGTTTTTATAATGTTTACGGCCATTATTATAAAAAACTGGAGAAATTTGACTCTTCGTTAATAATGTATGGCAAGAGTATTACCTATTTAGATACAATCAAGGAAAAGTATAAAACAGGAAAGGTATATCTTAATATAGGAGGTATTTTTTCACACATTGACCAATACGATTCGGCTCTATATTTTTATCAAAAAGTAATACAACTATTCCCCATTGATAAATCAGCAAATCATAATAAACGTATTGAACTACTCTTGGCTGCCACATACAATCGTATTGGTTCGGTTTACCTAAATATGGGTAATTATGATAAATCCATCGAATTCTATTATCGAGCCATGGAGCTTTATGATAAGCATAATAAACAATTGGCTGGTGTTGCTGTTTTAATTAATATTGGTAATATTTATTTATATCACACCGAGTACAAAAAGGCTTTAGTTGAATATCGAAAAAGCAAACAGATTTTAGACAAGAATAAAGGCAGAGGTTATGGTTTTAGGGCAAGCATTCTAACGAATATGGGAGTCTGCTATAAAGCCTTGGGAGAATTGGATACTGCCATGCTTTATTTTAATGAGGCTTTGAGTATTAGAAAAAAAATTGGCCCAAAATCTAGTATGGCTGGCTTATACGATAATATAGGAAATATTAAGAAGTCGCAAGGTGACTTTGACGCTGCCTTAAAATATTATAAACAGGCCCTTGCTATTCGCGAAGAGACGAAAACTCCTCGTTGGCTTGCCGCCTCTTATGGAAACATTGGATTGCTATATGCCGAACAAAAGAAAAGTCGGGAAGCAATAAGCTATTTAAAAAAGGCAATAGATATTGCTGATAAAAATAGTTTGTTGGAAATCAAATTAGAATGTTTGAACGGCTTATCACAAGCATATAAAAATTTAGGCAATTATAAAGAGGCTTTAGATTATTATGTTAACTATCGCGTATTGAACGATTCCATACATAGCCTCAAATTAGAGGAAAAACTAAGTGAGTATAAACAAAAATATGAATCAGAGAAGAAAGATCGACTTATCGAACATCTCGAGGAAACCAAAAAACTTGCTGATTTAGAAGCTGAAAAGCAAAAAATTACCAATGAAAAACAAGCACTGCTTATAAAAACCTTAATCATTGCAGCCATTCTTCTATTAATAATACTCTTTATACTGTACCGCTATCATAAAATGAAACTCGCGGCTGATAAAGAACTTCTTGAAAAAAATGAACAAATAAACCATCAGAAAACACTAAAACTGATGAAGGAATTGGAGATGAGCTCCATAAAATCATTTGTAGAAGGGCAAGAAAAAGAACGATCGCGGATTGCTGCTGATTTACACGACCGTTTAGGAACGCTACTTTCAACAGTTCGTCTGCATTTTAACAGCTTGGAAGATTTGCTTAATAAAGATAAAAATGCAAAACAGAGTTATGAATTTGCCATGCAGTTATTAGATAAGTCTGTGGGTGAAGTACGTGCCGTTTCTCACAATCTGAGCAAGGGGGTTTTAACACAATTTGGTTTGATAGCAGCCGTTGAAAACATGCGTGATGCTATAAATTCGGCAGGTAAAGTTCAAATGCATGTAATGAGTTATGATATAGGAACACGGCTCGACCCCGATAGCGAGATTAACTTATTTAGAGTTATACAAGAATTGATTACCAACGTGATACGTCATGCCCAAGCAGATGAAGTGATGATTCAGTTCTCAGGTACAGAAACCCATTTAAGTGTCATTGTTGAAGATCACGGCATTGGCTTTGATACCAAAACGGCAAAATCAGATGGGATTGGAATGAAGAATCTAAAAAAACGGATTGAAGACATAAATGGAAGCATTAGCATCGACAGTATCGTTGGACAAGGAACGACAATTGTGATTGAAGTTCCATATAAAACACCTCATAATAAGGATGAAAACGATAAAGAGGATGAGGATGACAAAACAAAAAACGAGCCTTCAAAAGAATAGAAATTTGTAACTTATTGATTTTACAGACAATACAATAAAATGTAAATTTTCTAAAAATTTTTAATTTTTTTCTTGTTCATATAAAATCTTAATGTATCTTTGCACCGCTTTAGCTCAAAAGTGATATTGAAGTTCATATAGAGTAAAAGAAAAATTCCTCTTTAGCTCAGCTGGTTAGAGCACCTGATCCCGATGCATCGGGAGGTGTCCGCTGGGATAAAGAGTTTAAAATTGAGTAGTTCATAAAGAGTAAAAAAAATATATTCCTCTTTAGCTCAGCTGGTTAGAGCACCTGACTGTTAATCAGGGTGTCCCAGGTTCAAGTCAAGCCGCATTAAGCGGCTTTTTTTGTTTTAAATCAAAATTCTATGCATTGGATTTATATTTTGTATTCGCAGAAAATTGATAAATACTATATTGGATCTTCCTCAAATGTTCAAAAGAGATTGGAATTTCATAATTCTGAATATAATAAGATTTGGAGTAAAAGAGGACAGCCTTGGGAATTGGTATTTTCGCATCAATTCGAGACTAAAAGTGACGCACTTAAAGCTGAGATTTTTATTAAAAAACAAAAGAGTAGAACTTTCATTAACACATTGATCAAAGAGGGTTGGAATTCAAGTAAATCGAGCACCTGATCCCGATACATCGGGAGGTGTCCCAGGTTCAAGTCCTGGAAGAGGAGCAAAAAAAAGCCGCATTAAGCGGCTTTTTTTGTTTTAAATCAAAATTCTATGCATTGGATTTATATTTTGTATTCGCAGAAAATTGATAAATACTATATTGGATCTTCCTCAAATGTTCAAAAGAGATTGGAATTTCATAATTCTGAATATAATAA
>QNXT01000231.1 GCA_003973505.1 Bacteroidota bacterium | reverse complement strand
TCGCTGTGTCCACTGCTTAAGCACTCGCTCTAATGGAAGATAAGGCTCAAAACCATCCTCAAAAAGACGATCTCGCACCTTCTTTTCATGACGTGCTTGCACATAAAACACATGCCATTTTTTTTCTATTTTTCTTTTAATGGTTTCCACTATAATCGAATCTTTGGGCTCAAAATTAATAAAACACACCTCCCAATATAAGAAGTGTGTTTTATATAAATACTTAGTTCACAAAAAGACTATTCCACCGTAACTGATTTAGCCAAATTACGAGGTTGATCCACATTACATCCACGATATACTGCAATGTAATACGATAAAAA
Source organism: Bacteroidota bacterium (assembly GCA_003973505.1). Next base: position 10,070 of record QNXT01000231.1, on the reverse strand, counting down.
CTGTAATGGAATAGTAGCTATAAACGGTACAAACAACTCTTCCACACAAGGTATTTCTATCGAATAATCCGACATTTGTTTCACCTCACTATCACCCTCTGTGATTATGGAAATAATTTTACCTTTCCGTGCTTTTACCTCTTGTACATTACTTACAAGTTTATCGTAATTCCCTTTCTTAGGAGCAATGACTACCACAGGCATTTCTTCGTCAATCAATGCAATAGGACCATGTTTCATCTCGGCAGCAGGGTAACCCTCAGCATGAATATATGATATTTCTTTTAATTTCAGTGCACCTTCCAAAGCAACTGGGAAGTTATATCCCCGACCTAAATAGAGGAAATTCTTTGCATTCATATATTTCTTTGCAATTTCTTTAATTGCATCTTCCGTTTTAAGAGCCTCTTCTATTTTCTCAGGAATCTGATCCAAAGCATTCAATAACTCGACAAAACGAGACTTCGTAATAGTCCCTTTACGATGCGCAATTTCCAAGGCCATTAAGGTAAGTACGGTAACCTGGGCTGTAAAAGCTTTTGTTGAAGCCACACCAATCTCAGGTCCTGCGTGAGTATAAGATCCAGCATGAGTTTCTCGTGCAATTGACGAACCTACCACATTACATATACCAAGAATCGTTGCCCCTTTCTCTTTTGCTAATTTAATAGCCGCGAGAGTATCGGCAGTTTCACCTGATTGCGAAATAGCAATAACCACATCATCTTCATTAATAATTGGGTTTCTATATCGAAATTCCGATGCATACTCCACTTCTACAGGAATTCGGGTAAGTTCCTCAAAAAGATATTCACCCACTAAACCTGCATGCCATGATGTACCACAAGCAATCATAATAATACGCTTAGCATTCTTTAGTTTAGCATGATAATCAGAAACACCACCTAATCTAACAATACCCTTTGAAGCTTGTAAACGCCCCCGCATACTTTCACGAACCGACACGGGTTGCTCATGAATTTCTTTAAGCATAAAATGGTCATAACCTTCCTTTTCCAATACATTCAAATTCATAGTAAGCTCTTGCACATAGGCAGAATGTTCCACATTGGAAATAGTTTTCATTTGAATATCCTCACCACGACGAAGTATTGCCATATCTTCATCATCAAGATAAACAACCTTACGTGTATATTCAATTATAGGTGTAGCATCAGATGCAACAATAAACTCATCCTCACCAATGCCTATCACCATAGGGCTACCTTTCTTAGCAGCAATTAATAAATCTGGATCTTCTTTTGAAATTACTACAATAGCGTAAGCTCCAACAACTTGATTCAAAGCAATACGAACAGCCTCAACCAAATCGACATCCTCATTTTTAAATATGTCTTCAATCAAATGAGCTACAACCTCAGTATCTGTTTCACTTACAAATTGATAACCTCTATTTATCAGCTCCTCTTTAAGAACCTTATAGTTTTCAATAATTCCATTATGAATTATTGAAATAATCTTCGATTGAGAGAAATGTGGGTGTGCATTTATATCATTAGGCTCACCATGCGTTGCCCAACGAGTATGTGCGATACCAATATTTCCACTTACATCTTTACCTTCAACAAAAGCCTCTAAATCGGCCACCTTACCTTTACATTTATATTGGCGCAAACTACCATTCAAAATAGCAACTCCTGAACTATCATATCCACGGTATTCTAAACGATGCAATCCTTTTACTAAAATAGGGAAAGCTTCTTTATTTCCAATATAAGCTACAATTCCACACATAAATTCATTTTTTTAGTTATTATTAATTACGTCAACCTTTGTATAATACATTCGTAAACGCATCTTTGGTCCAAGTGGGTTATTTGGACCTCCAAATATTACTCGTTTGGGTGAAATACCCGAACCTTCTATCAAAAGATACATACCATAATCCATTTCATCACCATCCATAATTGATTGGATATGACGTGTTAAAGTAAAATAGTATTGTTTTTTATTTTCATCATAAACACCACCATAATAAACATCCCCTTCGTTTTTATCCTCGGGATATACCAATTTATTATCAAATGTTTTCTTTACGAGAGCAATTTTAGGCGGAGCTCCTTCAAAATCTTCTAATAAAGCATCTACATTAAGTAAAAGCTCTGCTTTATTCAAAGCCACAGGACCATTTTTTACATAATCCGTCAAATAAGGGAATTTAATATAGGTCTTAACGCCTGCCATGGGTTGAAGATATACCGTTTGCTCTCCCAATGTTGTATCCTTATTTATTACCTGATTAATAAAGGGAGCCGAAGCATTCGTATAATCATCATGATCATAAATTTGAACGCGTGCTGTATTTTCATTAATTATAAAATTTGCTATCGTGGTATCTTCATCATTATGATAAAAAATAGCTAAGCGTGAAAACGACGAAAGAAGCTGAATTCCCGCTATGGAACCACCTGAATTCTTTTTGTCGGCAACTACATACAAACCTTTAATAAATTTTGTGAAATTTTCATTATTAGAAAGTTCAGAAGACCCTGATTTATCTAATATTTTTTCGCCAAAACTATTATCAATCTTTAAGCGAAGATGCGCATGAACCTTATTCTCTCCTTCATATAAGGAATCTTGCAAGTTAAAAATCACATTGGGATTATTTCCTATTTCAGGTGTTTTTACCGCAAATACTTTATTGGAATAATAAGCCGAATCGGAATACATATCTTCATCCAACTCATAAATCTTGATTGTTTGAGGATCCAAAGTATCTTCCCCATATAAAAAAGCATATTCCAAGGTGAGTACAACCGAATCACAAACCACGTTATTTCCAAATTCCAAGTCATTGGATGGCATTCTTATTTGCGTATAGAAACCTGTTGTTGTTGTACCCATTACATCATCATAATAACTACCCAACATATTGTATTTGAGTTGCGAAGTAGCAAAGGAATCAACACGTTGCGAATAGGTTAAGATGCTCATGGTGTCAACAAAGCCAACTCCCAATTTATCACCTGGAAGCTCAACTATCTCTTTACCTATTTCATCCTTTTTGTTACACGATGAAAAAACGAGTGCTGACAATAACATTATCAGCACACTTTGAAGTATAAATTTTCTTTTCAAATCAATCTATTTCTAAAGTTAAAACTATTCTTGTTCTAACAACTCATCATAAAATTTATTGTATGTCTTCTTATAATCATCTTCTCCAGGATAAGGCATAATTACTTTACCTGATTCTTGAATATATTTATCAATCTCTTCATTAATATCCACATCACCATATATAATAGCATCTGAATAATCAATTGCAGATTTCACCATACCCATATAATCACTCGATTTATAATGCTTGATATCTTCCTCATTCAAACCTTCTTCGATTAACTTATTTGGGAAATCCTTATCAAATTTTTCATCAAAGCCATCATTATAAACAGAGAAAATAATCTTAGCATCATTAAACAAAGGATTGTCATTAAATACTTTTTTAAGATACATAGGAACTAAACTACTAAACCATCCATGGCAATGAATAATATCTGGAGCCCAACCTAATTTTTTTACCGTTTCTAAAACACCACGTGCATAAAAAATCGCACGCTCATCATTATCCTTAAAAAATTTATCTTTTTTATCTCTAAATACAAATTTACGGTGGAAATAATCCTCATTATCAATAAAATACACCTGCATACGAGCAGCTTGAATAGAAGCCACTTTTATAATCAATGGGTGATCCATATCATTGATAATCAGATTCATTCCCGAAAGCCTAATAACTTCATGCAGCTGATTTCGACGCTCATTAACCACACCAAATCGAGGCATAAATGTGCGAATTTCCTTTTTGCTTTCTTGCGTTGCTTGAGGTAAATAACGCCCTATATGACTGATATGCGATTCAGGTAAATAAGGGGTAATCTCTTGTGCAACATATAATACTTTAGGCTTTTCCATAATAAAAATCAAATTAATTTCAAATGAGTTGGCAAAGGTAGTAAAAATTGTCATTTTTGCAAAATGAAATCCATAAGCCAAATAATGGTGATAATTTTGTAAAATATTGAATATGAAGATACTTAAAACTATAGTTGATACAACAGTAGCGATGAACGAATTGCGAAAACAAGGAAAAAGCATCGGTTTTGTTGCTACAATGGGTGCTTTACACCAAGGGCATCTACAATTAATCAAGCAATCGAAGGCTGAAAATGATATTACAATTTGCAGCATCTTTGTAAACCCAATTCAGTTCGACAATCCTGAGGATTTAGAAAAGTATCCCATTCAGATTGAAAAAGACATCGCGCTTCTTGAGGAGCAAAACTGCGACTATCTATTTAATCCAACTGCAGAGGAAATGTATCCCGAAATTGATCAAACGGAATATGATTTTGGTGATTTGGAAACAATTATGGAAGGAGCGCACCGTCCTGGTCATTTCAGAGGAGTAGCGATTGTTGTGAGACGACTTTTCGAAATCATAAAACCTACAAGAGCGTATTTTGGTAAAAAAGACTACCAACAATTACTCATTGTAAAATCATTGGTAAAGCAATACAACCTCAGCCCCGAAATTATTGGTTGCAATATTGTTAGAGAAGAATCCGGATTGGCCATGAGCTCAAGAAATCAGAGACTGAGTTTTGGTGATAAACGCATCGCTCCTCAGATATATGCCAACTTAAAAAAAGCGAAAGATTTAGCCGAATACTTAAGCCCTGCTCTTCTAAAAAAATGGATTGAAGAAAAATATATTGGCCACGACCATTTTAGGTTGGAGTATATTGAAATAGCTGATGGTAACAATTTACATACAATTGAAAATTGGGAAGACACCGATAAACCAATGGCATTTATCGTAGTTCATCTTGGAGGGGTTCGACTAATCGATAACATTGAGTTATACTAATTTATATATTCTTTTTAGAAAAAACATTATCATATTAGCAAATAGAATTTTTAGTATTTTTACAGCCTTATGCATATCGAAATAATGAAATCGAAAATTCATCGTGCTACTGTAACAGAAGCCGATTTGAATTATATAGGAAGCATCACCATTGATGAAGATTTGATGGATGCAGCTAACCTTATTGAAAACGAGCGCGTAGATATCTACAATGTTAATAATGGTCAGCGTTTTAACACTTATGTTATCAAGGGAAAGCGCGGCAATGGGGATATTGGCGTAAATGGTGCTGCTGCACGAATGGTGCAAAAAGGAGATGCCTTAATCATTGTATCTTACGCAAGTATGGATTTTGAAGAGGCCAAAAGCTTTGTTCCAGCCATTGTTTTCCCAAAAGAAAATAACAAACTCTAACTGTTTTGAAGAAACAACTTCTTAGTTTTACGAAAATATCCATCGCTTTAGGTCTAGGACTATTGGTAATATGGCTTTCTGTCAGGAATATTACTCCGGAGCAAGAAGTTTCCATCTTCACGAGTTTCAAAATTGCCAATTATTGGTGGGTTATCCTCTCAATTTTAGTTGGGATAATGAGTCACCTCATTCGAGCAATACGATGGAAAATGCTATTGGAGCCCATGGGTTACTCCCCTTCTACCTGGAGTACTTTTTTGGCCGTAATGGTTGGTTATTTTACCAATCTTGGAATTCCTCGATCAGGAGAAGTTGCACGCTGTAGTGTACTTTATAAAGAAGCTAAAATACCCGTGGATAAATCGTTTGGAACTGTTATTATTGAACGTTCTATCGATATGCTGATATTCTTCAGTCTGTTTTTTATCACCATCACAACGCAATACAAATACCTTGATCATTACGTACAAACGCAAATTTACCCTAAAATTCACGAGAAGTTTGATTTTATTCCAACAGAACATTTATTTGGTAATACTGCTTTAGCACTATTTGGACTATTTGCATTCGTTTTCTTTATTTTTCGAAAAAGAATCTTTGCTAGCGCCTTCGGAGTAAAGCTAATTAAGCTTTTTTCCGGCGTTTGGGAAGGGCTAAAGAGTATCTCCAAAATAAAACAACCTATTCTTTTTATCATCTACTCAATAGGCATTTGGGTTTTATATTACCTAATGATTTACCTCTGCCTTTTAAGCCTTCCTGATACGGCTAGTCTGGGATTGGTTGTTGGGCTAAGCGTTTTGGTAATTGGTTCTATTGGTATTATGGTAACACCTGGAGGCATTGGTTTATACCCCGTTTTAGTAGCCGAAACTTTATTCTTATACGGAATTACAAAAGAATCGGGATCAGGTATTGCCATTGGTTGGATTACATGGTCGGCACAAACGATTATGATTATTATCGTGGGTGCTATTTCATTATTAATTGTAAGTTCTCATTCAAAAAAGAAAAATGTCGCATTACCAGAAGATAAAAAATAAAATTATTGAAGCCGACCAGCTTGATAGTTTAATTGCACAATGGAAAAAAGACAATGAAACCATAGTGTTTACAAATGGCTGTTTCGACATTATTCATCAAGGGCATGTGGACTATCTTGCAAAGGCAGCTGATAAAGGGAGCAAATTAATAATCGGTGTAAATACGGATCGTTCTGTAAATAGAATAAAAGGCTCAAACCGTCCTATTCAGGATGAATACTCACGGATGATGATTTTAGCAGCCATGCAATTTGTTGATGCTGTCATTTTATTCGACGAAGAAACCCCAATAAATCTTATCAATCAAGTAATTCCTTCCATATTAGTAAAAGGCAGCGACTATAAGCCTGAAGACATAGTGGGCTATGAAACGGTAGTTGGAAATGGCGGCTATGTGGAAACCATCGATTTTCTTCCTGGTTTTTCCACATCATCCATCGAAAAGAAGATACAGAACAGCAAATAAGCTCCTCAACGTTAATTTTGCGTTAACTTATTGTAAACAGCCTTTTATTAGCATTCTTTTTATACTTTTATGCCGAGTAAAACAGCATAGGATATAATGGAAAACAGCAGATATAAAATACTCCTGGTTGATGACGAACCAGACATTTTGGAATTCTTAGGTTACAACCTTCGCAAAGAAGGTTACGAAGTTTTCACAGCAGAAGACGGTGTGCAAGCACTTAAAATTGCAAAAAAAGAACTTCCTCATTTAATTGTTCTCGATGTAATGATGCCCGAAATGGACGGAATAGAGACCTGCACACAGATGAACGAAATACCCGAATTGGAACCATCTATAAAAGTGTTTCTCACAGCACGTTCTGAGGACTATTCGCAAATAGCCGGCCTCAATGCCGGAGCCGACGACTACATCACAAAACCCGTAAAACCTAAGATTTTCTTGAGCAAAGTAAAAGCTTTACTACGAAGAACGAAGTACGGAAAAGTAAAAGAACAGAATGACAATTTAATTGTACTTAAAGATTTAAGTATCGACCTCGAACGTTATTTAGTCATACGAAATAATGAAGAAATCATTCTTCCAAAAAAGGCCTTTGAGTTATTAAAGCTGCTTTGCACAAAACCCGGCAAGGTATTTACACGAGAAGAGATATTATCGAAAATATGGGGCGATGATGTCGTGGTTGGCGACCGCACTATTGATGTTCACATTCGAAAATTAAGAGATAAATTGCAGATTGATAATATCAACACAATCAAAGGCGTAGGATATAAATACATAGGCTAAAAAATGAAGCAAAAAAATGACCCTAGAATAATATCTTTACTCACAAGTCTTGCCATAGTAGGTATTACCCTATTTATTCTCAGCATATATTATCTACTTAAAGATCAAGGAGGAAATGAATTAATTGCTTTAGGATTCATTATTTTATTTGCTTTTGTTTACTTCATTATCTACCATACCCTACAAACCTTTATATATAGCAAGGTAAAACTTATCTATAAAACCATTCACAGATTGAAACTTGGCAAAGAAGACTTGGCTCAACATTTTGAATCTCAAAGTCACTCGCTTGACAATGTAAATAAGGAAGTTGAAGAATGGGCGAAACTCAAAAGCGACGAAATCAATCTATTGAAAGAATCTGCGAAGTACCGCCGTGAATATATTGGAAACGTTTCCCACGAATTAAAAACGCCTGTTTTTAATATCCAAGGTTATATAATGACATTACTCGACGGAGGAATTGACGACCCGAACATCAATAAAAAATACTTAGAGCGAACTGAAAAAAGTATTCAACGCATGATTGAGCTGATTGATGATTTGGAAACCATATCTGCCCTTGAATCGGGATCACTTAGCCTAAATTATCAACGTTTTGACATTGTTGAATTTACTAATGAAATCATAGATAGTTACGAAGTAGCAACTACAAATAAAGGGATTCGATTATTTATGGCTAAAGGGGAAAATCAGCCTCCAATATATGTTGAAGCAGATAAAGACCGAATACGGCAAGTATTTTCAAACCTGATAGACAACGCAATAAAGTATATTGGAAAACCAAATCATCCACGCATAAAAATTAGTTTTTATGATATGGACGACAACACCCTTATTGAAGTAAGTGACAACGGAATAGGCATTGAAGAGGAAAATATACCTCGACTATTCGAACGCTTTTATCGTGTGGACAAAGGTCGTTCCAGAGATTCTGGAGGAACAGGCCTGGGATTATCTATCGTTAAGCATATCATTGAGGCCCACAACCAAACTGTTAATGTAAGAAGCACTCCTAATGTTGGAACAACCTTCTCCTTTACCCTAAAATCCAGTCGTTAACGACTTGGATTCGCTTCTGCACTATATATTTTTTTATTCAAATCTTCAAGCAGCTGTTCAGGGTCAGAGATAACATCTTTACACATTTCCACCATTCGAACTCCCATTTCGCGAGCTTCCTCGTTTCGTTCTGCTTTTATTAATAAATCAATACTAATCTCATAATACTCTTTATTATGAGGATCTCTTTCAAGCACGATACTCATCCAATTCAACGACATATCAATAACTTCCATCTCTTTACAGTCCTCACTAACACGACGACAATAAGCTGCTAATTGTGAATTAGATAATATATCAAGGTGCGAACCTACATAGCCTACCAATGCATGGAAATAATGCGGATAATCTTTCAGTATGACATCATAATAATCAAGCATTACACGCTCTTTAACAAGGTGTTGATTCTGAATCTCAATCTCTCTGAAAATTCGATTCAAAGTATCATTCATTTTCTCTTCAATTCTTGTATTTTGCATAAAGCCCATCACTGCATTACTAATCACATCTTCCACTTTCATTTGAACATCGCCAGTCGTAGAAATAAATCCACGTAACTCTCCAGCACCTCTCGCAATAAAAGCAAACTCTCGAGAATGTATATCGTCAGTAAACATAACTATTGCATCCACATTTTGAGGTTCACCAAGTAAATCTACAGGTATTCTACTAAAGTATTCGTCAGCGATCGGTTTATAGTTTTCGGAGGCTTTTTCTAACACAAGAGCATAATCAAATAATTCATCCTTTGTAAATTTTCCTTTCGCATAGGTCTTTTGATAATGTGCCAATGTACCCTTATTTGCCAACACTCGTTTGGCCATATCCATCAAATCAGCCTTAGTAACTAAACCCACAATTTTATGAATAACATTTCCGTTTGCATCCACAATATAACTCGAAGGATAAGCATTAATTGACAATATTTCAACCAACTTCTTTACTTTTGAAGTTGATGAATCAATTTTAAAAAGGATAAAAGAATTATTATATAACTGCGCCAATTCTTTATCATCAAACACTCTCGACTCAAGTTCCTTACAAGCATCACAATTGGGAGACATTGCTTGAACAAATATCATCTTCTTCGTTTTTTTGGCTTGCTTACGAACCGTTTTCCACGAATCATTATTAAATTGAAATTGCGAATGTTGAGCTATAAGTGTGGTATTGCTAACAATAACAAACACTAAAGTTATCAGGAAGTATTTCATAAAATAATATTTTATCTAGTTAATAACCTGAGTTCGACGTAAGATTTCACTCACAGAAAGTCAATAGCAGACCAGATTTGCTGCTAAATATCACGAAGGAATAGCGGGCTATTTCGAGTGGTATTTAGTGCGAACATGGTTTGCTATTGACTTTTTTATATAAATTTCGATAATTAGCCCATATACTT
>QNXT01000131.1 GCA_003973505.1 Bacteroidota bacterium | reverse complement strand
GGAACAAACAAAACCCTAGTACTTTCCTCTGGTAAATCCGAATTCCGACTTATTTGTTTGCGGTATTTACCATTGATAAATAGTTCCATCTGGTCGCTATAATGAGGACTCATAAAATTGCCCGATTGCCCTGTGGGAATCACTCCAATAGCATCATAGGGTTTGCTAAAATCCATGAGCAAACGCATGGCGGGTCCCGATGTAACCATATATTTCGATTCATCACTATAGGTGAACCCCTCCTTATCGACCACCTCATTTCCTCCTGGCATAGGGAAGGGGCCAAGATTAAATATTTTATCCATGGGTTTTTTGCGACCAATGGGATGCACAAATTCCAATTGATGTACATTACCCCACTTCCACGCCTCGTAATCCGGAGTCAACTGTTTTGTAAGCGATTCGTAGGTTTGATTTACGGCCAAAGTAAATATATCACTTCTGCTTTCTTTTTTCTCGGTGTTTTTATTGTCCCACCAAACGGATTCTTCGTTCATGAAAAGTTTTTCAATTTTGCTTCGCAAAGCATAGGTGGTCTTTAGTTTACTAAATACCTCTTCGCCCAATTCATCTTCCATAGCATCTTTTAGGATAAAATAAATCAATCGGTTATATACGATTGCGCCCTTGCTGTTTACATCATAGTTTCCATCCCAACGGTCGAGTAAATCCATCATCTCAACCTCTTTGTCTGATATTTCTGCTTCCGAATAAATCAGCTCGGCTAATCGCATATCGCGATCTGAATGATTGTCCAATTGCAATCTTTTCATGCTTTCCACATCCCATTTTTCCTGCCCCACAATCAAGTCTTTTAATCGCTGAGCCCGATAGCCTGGTGCATAATATCCAGGATAGTTAATATTATGAACCGCTGGAGGAGCATTATTTGCAGTTACGATGTAACCCTCAGCCGGATTTACACTTTGGGGATTATCCTTAAAATCATAAAAGACCAAATGATTTAAGCTGTCGTTTGCCCCATCGATATATCGTTTTGAATTGACGCCTTGAGGTCGTTTGGGGATTTTTGCACAAGCCCACCAGGCAATATTATCATCTTTATCGGCATATACTACATTGAGTCCAAGTAGGTCTATGTCAGGCATGGCTTTTTCAAACTCCCCAATATTTTGTGCATGCATCATTTTATAGGTTGCTTCAAATGCTTTGGTATTTATTTTATTCAAAACCCACCAAAGACTTACGGGCTGATTATTATTTTTTGCAATATCGTTGTAGGCATCATTCAAAACCGCTCCGTGACGTGTGCTACGAATCTCAAAAACCAAATCTTTTTCTCCTTTTACTTTAATGATTTCTTTTCGCATTTTAAAATGCTCCCAATGGTCTAAAACACGGTATTCTTGTACATTATCAGGATTTTGTGTTTCCAAATACATATCCATATTATCCACAGGAAAAATAGTTAATCCCCAGCCTAAATTTTCGTTATGTCCCATTATTGGGAATGGAACACCTGCTAAAAAGTAGCCGTAAATTCCACCATTGGGGTAGGTTAAGTTCGCCTCAAACCAAACCGATGGTTGCCCATATTTTATATGCGTATCGTTGGCTAATAAGGCTTTCCCCGATTTTGATCGTTTGGCCGAAATAGCCCAATTATTTGAGCCTTCCCATAGGGGCAAAGGAATATTTTGTTCTGCTTTTTGAAGTTCTTTCATAATGGATGCCAAAGCTTCTTCCTGTGGCTTTGCGGCATAGTATTGGTCATAATTGGAAGCTGAATCAAGCCCTAAATCAGTCAAATACGCATCACCTAAGCTCTCATAAATATGTTCCATTAAGGGCTCCTCTTTCATGGTCATGGTAAAGCCCAATGCCATATATCCCAAATTGCAATAGCTATCTTCAAGTGTAAATTTTGTGGGCTTATAACCTAAAATGGTAAATTCCACCGGAAGACGATCTTTTGCAATAAAATAGTTGATGCCATTGAGATAAGCCTCTGCTGCTTTATCCATTTTAGGCTGCTGTTGCCTAAATTCCTTAGCACTATTTATGGCCATTTCCTTTATTCCCAAAGTACGCATCATTTTGTCCGTAGGAATCAATTTGGGACCAAGAATTTCAGCCAATTCCCCTTTTGCCAATCGGCGAATCAAATCCATTTGAAATAAACGCTCCTGAGCATGTGCATAGCCTAAGGCAAAGAATGCATCTTCTTCTGATTTGGCAGTAATATGCGGAATGGCATACGTATCATAAACAACATATACAGAGTCAGTAATTCCATTATTGATATGTAATTCACCAGCGTATTTTGGAGATTGAGACTCTAAATACATAAATAAGCTAATACTTATTGCAAAGATGACTAATAAAAGGCCAAGGAATATTTTTTTAAGCATATTATTGGGTTTTGTTTGAGTTTCAAATTTACTAAAAAAGCCGTGAATTCATTAAAATAATTGAATTTACGGCTTTTAGATATCCTTAAGTACTTCTTTTACTCAATCAATCGAAGTAAATAATCACCATAGCCACTATGTACCAAGGGCTCGGCTACCGTACGCAGCTCGTTTTCGTTAATCCATCCATTGGTAAAAGCAATTTCTTCAATACAGCCTACTTTTAAGCCTTGTCGTTCTTCGAGCACTTGCACAAATTGTCCGGCTTGGATTAGGGAGCTAAAAGTCCCTGTATCCAACCAAGCAGTTCCTCTATCCAGAATACCCACTTTTAGTTTTCCTTCCTTTAAGTAATGCTTGTTTACATCCGTAATTTCATATTCACCTCTTTGGCTTGGCTCTAGGTTCTTAGCTATTTCAACTACAGAATTATCATAAAAGTATAAGCCAGGAACAGCATAATTTGAGCTTGGGAACTCAGGTTTTTCTTCAATGCTGATCGCTTTCATATTGTCATCAAAAGTTACTACACCATAACGTTCCGGGTCGGTTACATGATAGGCAAAAACCACACCTCCTTCAGGATCATTATTGTTTTGAAGTAAAGTTTTCATATTGGCACCATAAAAAATATTGTCGCCCAATATAAGAGCCACTTTATCATTTCCAATAAACTCCTCTCCTAAAACAAATGCTTGGGCTAAACCATTAGGAATCTTTTGTTCTTTATAATGAAACTCACAGCCTAACTGAGAGCCATCACCCAATAATTTTTTGAAGCCAGGTAAGTCGTAAGGTGTTGAAATAATAAGTATTTCACGTATCCCTGCATTCATCAATGTTGAAAGAGGATAGTATATCATGGGCTTATCATAAATGGGCATCAACTGCTTCGACATGGATAAAGTCAATGGTCGTAATCTTGTTCCTGAGCCTCCGGCTAAAATTATTCCTTTCATTATATGTTTCTTTTATGCAATTCTTATTTTCAATCTTAAACGCTCTTAATTCTAATATAACAACTCCCAACTCATAACTTCCAACTCGTAACTCGTAACTCATAACTCATAACTCGTAACTCGTAACTCAAAACCTACTCCTCCTCCTTCTCAATCTCCAAATAGTCTAATTCAATATCATCTTCTTCATCAAATATTTCCAAAAAAGGTTCTTCAAAGGCTTTAGTGGTTAATCGTTTGTCTAGCGTTAGAAGTAGAGAAGGAAGTAACACAAGGTTTGATAACATTGCTGTAAGCAAGGTGAAAGAAATCAATTTACCCAATGATTGTGTACCTCCAAATGATGAAAGCATAAACACGGAGAATCCAAGGAAAAGTACGATGGATGAATATATCATGGAGTTGGCTGTTTCGCGCAATGCGTTGATAACAGACACTTTGATATTAAAATTATTTAATTTCAATTCCATTCGGTATCGAGAAAGGTAATGAATGGTGTTATCCACCGATATTCCTAAGGCAATGCTAAAAATAAGTATTGTTGAAGGTTTCAGGGGTATTCCAAAATAGCCCATTAAAGCTACCGTCATTAGCTGTGGAATAAGGTTTGGAATTAAGGATATGGACACCATTTTGAATGATGTAAATAGCAAGGTCATAATAAAACCAATCACAATGATGGCTAGTATAAGGCTGTAAATAAGGTTGTCAGTTAAATAGGTTGTTCCTTCTAAGAAGACAACTGATGTTCCTGTAAGCGTAACATCATATCGGTTGGGTTTGAAAATAGAATCAATCTTAGGGCGTAGCTCCGCACGTAATGCTCGAATTTCAGGCGAACTTAAATTAGCCATTTGCACTGAAATACGAGTAATCTGCATATTGGTATCCACAAATGAATTTAAGATGGTTCGTTTCCCTTTGGTCGAGCTCATATCTTTGGGTAGATATTTCAGAATAAATGCTTGCTCATAGCTATTGGGTAAGCTGTATTTATCAGGGTCGCCATTATAATATGCTTGTTTAATTACTTTTACCACATCGGCTACCGAAACAGATTTTGAGAGCTGAGGATATGTGGCTAAGGTATCTTGCAAACGAGAAATGCGTTTCAAGGTTGCCATTTTCATCACACCCTTAGGCTTTTTAGTGTCAATCATTATTTCAAATGGTAGTATGCCATTAAATTGCTTCTCGAAATAAAGCATGTCTTGATACATAGGATGGTCTTGAGGAATATCATCCACCACATTTCCAGTGGTTTTCATCAAGCTCATTCCATAGAAACCAAAAATTATAATGATAATCGTGACAGTGTATATTGCTGTGCGCTTGGTTTCTACCAAAGTAATAATTCCTTCCACAATTTTGTGTAAACCTTTTCTGTCTAGGTGTTTTACATGCCGCTCCTTAGGAGCTGAAACATAACTAAAGAATACAGGAATTAGGAATAGAGATAGTATAAATACCATCATAATCGATAATGAAGCTACTACTCCAAATTCAGTAAGTAGCTCGTTTCGTGTAATGATAAAGGCTGCAAAACCTACCGCAGTAGTAAGATTGGTTAGTAGCATGGCGCTACCAACACGTTGAATCATACGTGAAAGGGCTTTAATCTTATTGCGATGTTGTTTGTATTCGCTGTGATATTTATTTAATAAGAAAATATTGTTTTCAACCGCAAGTACAATAATAAGCGGAGGTAATATTCCTGTTAAAATAGTGATTTGA
This sequence comes from Bacteroidota bacterium, assembly GCA_003973505.1. The sequence goes on along the minus strand of QNXT01000131.1, from coordinate 5,577 downwards.
TAGCCAAATAAGTTTAGAAATCCCATTGTCCAAATTACAGAGATAATCACGATGAGCATGGGATAGAAAACCGCCTTGAACGACTTGAAAAAGAAATATAACATCAAGGAGGCGATAAAAAGCGTAAGCAATGTAAACATCAAAAGCTCATCTTTAATCATCTTCGATGAAATGGTTCGAATGTAGGGAAGCCCCGAATAATGAACTTTTATCTCTGATTCAGCTTCGTATTTATCAACTTCGTTTCTAATATCATTTAATAACTCAAATCTATTTTTTGAGTTAATTTTATTCTTGTCTAAAGTGACAGCAAGTAGTGTGGAATGGTTTTCCTTATTGTAAAGTAATCCATCATAAAAAGGTTGGCCATATACTTTAGCAAGCAAACTATCCAGTTCTTTTTGACTCTGAGGTTTATGCTCAAAAATAGGTGATAGTTTAAATTTTCTCAAACTATCATCCTTAACCATAATAAACGTTTTGGCTATGGATAATGATTCCTCAACGCCATCTACTTCACGCAAACTTTGCGTAAGATCGTACCATTGATTAAAATGTTGTAATTCATTAATTTTTGGATCCTGAATTCCCAGGTAGAGAACACTTCCGTCTTGGCCAAATAGTTTCTTGAATCGATTGTATTTTATAACCGTAGTATCGGAGTCAGGCAGCATTAATGCCATTTCATACGACATCTTTATTTGCGTAGCTTGCCATGCCATAAACAATGTCAGAAGTCCCAATGTTATGAGCACAACTAAACGCTGTCGTAAGATTAATCTAATAATGTATTTCCACATAATTCTTGTATATAAGGAATGCAAAGTTATCATATTATTTGTAATTGTTAGTTTTGAATTTGATTATGAGAAGTTACCTGAAGAAATGTTATTTCAATAACAATAAAAATATTTATGAACCGCTTTATATATATTGTTAATCAATATGATAGGCTTAAATTCAGTTCCCATTGTGTAAATTAAATTGTCAGGTTTAAATACATTTATATACTTTTGACTCTTGAATATTAATAATATGCAATACATTTGCATTTGTAATATTACGTCAGGAACGAATGTATATGTTTAAAAGATAGTAGATTAACACTTTTAGTGTAAATTTGAATTAACCAAATAAATAATATATGTCTTTAAGAAGTAAAACTAGTGAACTCCGCAAACGTATGCGTGAAGCTGTACAAGGTGGAGGTCAAAAAGCCATTGATAAGCAAGTAGCTATGGGTAAAATGACTGCCCGTGAACGTATTATTGAATTGCTTGATGATAAATCTTTTTTCGAGTATGATCTATTTGTAGAGCATGCGGCTAAGGATTTTGATATGGACAAGAAATACCTTGCTGGTGATGGAGTAATTACAGGTACAGGAACCATAAATGGTTATCCTGTATGTATTTATGCTCAGGATTTTACAGTTGCTGGAGGATCCTTAGGATACATGCATGCACGCAAGATTACCAAAATTATGGATCATGCCATGAAATTAAAGGTGCCTATCATTGGAATTAATGATTCAGGAGGGGCCCGAATCCAGGAAGGTGTAAATTCTTTAGCAGGTTATGGTGAGATTTTTTACCGTAATACCTTAGCTTCAGGAGTGATTCCTCAAATTTCTGTAATACTTGGTCCTTGTGCAGGAGGTGCTGTTTATTCTCCAGCCCTTACCGACTTTGTATTTGTGGTAGAAGGAATATCCAAAATGTTTATCACAGGACCGGAAGTAATTAAGTCGGTGTTAGGCGAGGAGATTAGTATGGAAGCTTTAGGTGGTGCAAAAGTACATGCCGAAACTACGGGTAATGCACATTTCTGGGCTGAGAATGAGAAAGAATGTTTTGGCCAAATCAAAGAGCTATTTACTTATGTTCCTTGGAATAATACCAAAAAAGCGGAAAAATTTCCATCAAAACCACCTAAAACTAAGAACTATAGGATAAGCAAGGTGTTCCCATCGGAGGCAACAGAGCCTTATGATGTGCGTGACATTATTCGCTCTCTTTCCGATGATTCAGAATTCTTTGAAGTACAAGAATTATGGGCAGGAAATATTACCGTTGGATTTATGCGTTTGAATGGCGAAACGATTGGTGTTGTGGCAAATCAGCCCTTGGTATTAGCCGGAGTGCTTGATGTAGATTCCTCTGATAAAGCAGCTCGTTTTATTCGTTATTGCGATGCTTTCAATATCCCATTATTGACTATAGTTGACCTTCCGGGATATCTTCCTGGAGTGGATCAGGAGCATAATGGTGTTATTCGCCATGGAGCAAAATTACTATACGCATATTCAGAAGCTACTGTTCCAAAAATAACCTTAATTACGCGTAAAGCCTATGGTGGAGGTTATATTGCCATGTGCTCGAGTCACTTGAAAGCTGATTTTGTTTTTGCATGGCCTACAGCCGAAATTGCTGTAATGGGACCAACGGGTGCAGCAAATATTATTTTCCGTAAGGAAATTGCCCAAGCCGATGATCCTGAGAAAGTACGTGCTGAAAAAGTGGAAGAGTATAAGCAGAAATTCGCTAACCCTTATGTAGCTGCTGCCTACGGATATATTGATGCTGTAATTGAGCCAAAGGAAACCCGTCGTTTCTTGCTTCATGCATTGGATATTTCGAAGAGTAAGTCAGTGATAATACCTGAGAAAAAGCATGGTATTCCACCATTCTAAACCTTTGGTTTTGAATTATATTATTAATCTAAAACAATATTAGAATGACTGCAAAACGTAAAAAATACGAACATTTTCAGGTGGGAGATACTGTTTATCGCACTACACTTAATAAAATGCATAAAAATAGGAAACCCTATGTGGTACCTGATACTCGAAAATTAGATGCATTTATTCCAGGAACCATTTTAGATATTGCTTTTAAGGATGGTGATGAGGTAAAAGAGGGTGATGTTATTATGTATCTTGAAGCTATGAAAATGAAGAATATCATAAAAGCTCCTTTTGATGGTATTATTAAAACAATCCACGTGAAAGAAGGGGATTTGGTTTCTAAAAATCAACTTTTGGTTGAATTAGAATAATAAAAACGATAAAATAGATTAAGCCTCCACGAGTGATATGCTCTTGGAGGCTTTTTTTTGTCTGAGTTGAATCCTACTTTCGCTCTTTTCATATTTCAAGCATAATGCAGCAATTGAAGTTCTTTGCAAGCATAATTTAAAACCATTCTTTGACCATACTTACCTAACTTTGATTTTGGATAGAAACCATAATAAATACCCATTTCATGAAATCAAAGCATTTAGCACGTACCATCATTTTTATTCTTATCGCAGGGTATTCAGGACTTGTATTTAGTTCATTAGATAATAATCCGTCAACGGCTGATCAAGCAAAAGAAATAATCCCCACTCATACGGATAAAGAAATACTAAACTCGCCAGAAGATTACCCGGAACCGCATGGAGCTTGTCTTTCTTCGGGGTGCCACGAGGGTATAGAGCCCATTCGTGAGCACGATTCACAGATGATGCAAGAGATTTACTCCAAAGGGGTAGAATTGGGTGATCCCAATGGTTGTGTGGTTTGTCATGCCGGAAATCCCAAAACACATAAGTTGGAAGATGCCCATAAAGATATGATTCGCTATCCTGCATCGCCTTGGGTAATTGATAAAACTTGTGGGCAATGTCATTCGGAATATGTTTACGCCACTGAGCGAAATCTAATGATGACTGAGGCGGGAAAAATTCAAGGAACGCTTTGGGGCTGGAAGGCACAAGAAGGTTATAATGCCACATTTGCCAATTATGATGTGAATGATCCCGATGGACCACGACCTATATTTGGAACGGAAACCTACAAGGATTATATGCTCAAATTAAAGGAGCATTTCCCCAATAATTTCCCTGATAGCATGGTGCAATTGCCTGAGGTAAATTTCGATTCCTTACATGCTCATCCCGAACAAGCTGCTTTGACCTATATACGTGGAGAATGTCAGCGTTGCCATACAGGAGTGAAAGGTGCTCAACGCCGTGGCGATTATCGTGGAATGGGTTGTGCTTCCTGCCATATTCCTTATAGCGATGAAGGACTTTACGAAGGTGGTGATAAGGCATTAATCAAGGGTAAACAGGGGAGAATGTTGGTGCATAGTATTCAATCATCGCGAAAGACCAAGGTGACGGTGCATGGGAAAACCTATTCGGGAATTCCATCGGAGACTTGCACTTCATGCCATAATCGAGGGAAACGTATTGGTGTTTCTTATCTTGGAATTATGGAAACGCCCTATAATACGCCTTTTGGCAAAAATGGAAAAGCGCAACCCAAGCTGCATGGTAAATATTATGACTTTATTCAAGACGATGTGCATCATAGTATTGAAAGTCGAGATGGAAATCCATTGGGCGGATTGCTTTGCCAAGATTGCCATTCTACAACTTCGGTGCATGGAAACGGAAACCTTGCGGGAACAACGCTTGCCGAAGTAGAAGTGGAATGTGCAGATTGTCATGGAATACCCGATAAGTTCCCTTGGGAGTTGCCTTTGGGATATCAGGATGAATTTGAAATACCTACACCTAAAATTGCCCGTGGGACTACAAAAGAACCTTTAAGAGTAACTAAGAAATTTGGAACTGTTTACGATCCCAAAGATGGTTATTTGATTACAGCTCGTGGTAATCCTTTGGGTAATGTGGTACGTGAAGGAAATAAGGTTTTGGTGCATTCGGCCAGTGGATTGGATTTTTATTCGCCCACACTTAAAGAACTGACAGAGGAAGACAGTTGGAAAAATCCGAAAGAGGCCAAAACGGCTATGGTAAATATCAAAGGGCATATTGATAATATGGAATGTTATACTTGCCATAGTACTTGGGCTCCACAATGTTATGGTTGCCATGTAAAAGTGGACTATTCACAAGCCTTCACCTCAAAAGACTGGATAAAAACAGGAAGTGCTCATGATAGTTTGGGTGAAACCTATCGCACCAAAAATGGAGAATGTATTCGCCAGAAAGGAAAAGTAACAGAAGGGAGAAGCTATCTTCGATGGGAAAATCCTATTTTGGGAGTAAATGGGGAAGGTCGTATAACGCCTTTGATTCCGGGATGTCAGCAAATAACTACGGTTATTGGTGAAGATGGAGAAGAATTGGTAAGTAGTAAAATTTGGCGTACTGCCCCAGGAATGGAAAATGGGGGAGAAGAGGGACAAAGAGGTATTGATATGGCTCCTGTAAATCCACATACCACCAGTGCTAAGCCGCGAACTTGTGCATCTTGTCATACCGACCCTAAAGCATTGGGTTATGGAATAGACGATGGTAAATATATGAATGGCTATGAGAAAGATGGTTTTGTGGGAATGCGTACAGCCACAGGTGAATTGATTGCCGATGAGGTGCAAACACAATTTCAAAAGATTGATGATTTTCCATTCGATTTATCACAGATTGTCACGCGTGATGATAAGCAAATTCAAACGGTAGGTCATCATTGGCCAGCGTCAAATCCTTTGCCAAAAGCTACTCGTGATAAAATGGAACGGGTGGGCACTTGCATGGCTTGTCATGAGGATATTCCCAATGGAA
>QNXT01000233.1 GCA_003973505.1 Bacteroidota bacterium | reverse complement strand
TCTCCTGTAGGCATGATAGTAACAGCCTCAGTTCTCAACCCTGCGGGTTGTCTTACATTAGAATGGTCATCAGCAAGTAGTGGAGCGGGCTGGGCTGCAGCCGTTAGTTGTGGACTTCCTTGCCAAAATTTCGAGGTTGTATTACAATCGAGCACACCTGCATTTCATTTAGACACAGGATTTTATTATATCGACATTTGTCCTGGCGACACGGTAAGTATTACTGCTGAAGGTATTTACAATCTAAACGATTCGGTTTATCACCAAAGTGATTTAACTACTGATTTTATTTGGGATATGGGTAATGGAACTTTTGATACGGCAATCACAGTAACAACTGTTTATGACACCATCCAAGGTTATGAAGTTAATTTATATGCTTTAGACAGTAATGGCTGCCTCTCATCACAAATACCCAAAATTCGTGTTCGTTTAAGCACAAAACCTGATATGGATGCAACAAGCGTCATTTCAAATCCTTTATGCCAAGGTGATACCACGAGTTTATTTGGCGATGCCATTACCCAATTGTGGCATGCTACCTCCTCATTAAATGTAGCAGGTCAAACTTACCTTCCTGACGGATCTGGAGCTTCATACACTTCAAGTTTAATATTTACCGCATTTAGCCCAAGTCAGGTTTTACAAAGTGGATATGATATACTTGGAATAAAAGCAACTATGGAGCATAGTTATTTGGGGGACTTAAATATTACAATTACTTGCCCAAGTGGTCAATCAGCCACATTGAAATCCTATCCTGGAGGTGGAGGAACTTTCTTAGGAGAGCCCATTGACAATAATGCTCAACCCATTCCCGGAGTGGGTTATGAATATGTTTGGAGTCCTACAGGAACTATAACTATGCTCGGTGCCAATGGTACTTATTCACATACTTTCACCGATAATAATGGGACAACATATAATAATGCAAGCTATCTACCTCCTTCAACTGGTTACCCTGCAAATTCAACAGCAACAGCCCCTTATCCAACGGTCACTTACCTTCCTGAAACCAATTACAGCAATTTGATTGGTTGCCCATTAAATGGTGCATGGACAATTACTGTAACCGATAATTTACAAATAGACAATGGTTATATTTTTGCTTGGGGTATTGAATTTGCAAACTCTGTTTTGCCAATTTCTTGGGATTATACTCCTACAATCAGCTCTGAAGCATGGAATAATACAAGCGATATTATTTACAATAATGGTGGTCAAATTACGATAATGCCAAGCGACTCAGGTACTTTCCCTTACACCTATACCGTAGTTGATGATTTTGGATGTACTTATGATACTACATTAAATGTGCGTGTCGTTCCCACACCTGAAGTTCATTTGGGTAATGACACCACAATTTGTGGATTTGGAGTCGTAAATATTGACGCCACAAATAGTTTACCCGGAGTAAGCTATAGTTGGAATACAGGAAATCCTGGACCAATTCAACAAACCAATGTATCAGGAACCTATATTGCAACCGTTTCTTATACAGAAAACAACCTAACTTGTTCAAATAGCGATACGCTGGTTGTTGAGCAATATGATTTAGCAGATGTCGATTTAGGAAATGACACTTGTGTGAGTGATCAAATTGTTTTACATGCTGGTAATACAGGTCATAACCCTCCTTTTTTATATTTATGGAGCGATGGTAGCACAGCAGATTCACTCGTAGTAACAACTCCTGGAAACTATTCGGTTACTGTGGCTATAGACCCCAATTCGCCTTGTACTACCACCGACGATATAAATGTAAGTATCTACCAACCTGGATTTTTAGGTAGCGATCTTGACTTTTGTAGCTTCGAGCAAATAACGGTTAGTGTTAATGATGATGGCAGTGGAATACAGCATTCTTACAATTGGACGCTTAATGGCGATGCCACCCCATTTAATGGTTATTTCTACAAACACGATGAACTTGCACCTGGTGAATATACACTTGCAGTGGATGTTGATAATGGATGCCATGATGAAATTAAGATGAAATCCCTAGATTGTACTCTTGAAATTCCTAATATCATCACACCTAATGGTGATGGCTATAACGACAAATTTGTAATTGATGGTTTGGAAAACTATGAAGGTTCTATTTTGGTTATCCGTAACCGTTGGGGAAACAAAGTATTTGAATCAAACAATTATAATAATGATTGGGGTGACACCGATGTTCCCGATGGCGTTTATTACTTTATATTGATTACGAATGTGGCTGGACATGAAAACACTTATAATGGTACATTAACCGTACTCAAGAATAAATAAAAAATCCTTCAATTAATAAAAAGCCCTTTCATTATAACAAAAATGAAAGGGCTTTCTTTTTTCCACCTAATCCTCTTGCGAAAGTAAAATCGCTTCATTCAAAAAATCATTAAATGGCTTTAATGCTTTAAATAACTCAAAAGTCTTTTCCATAAAATGATCTCCTAAAATATCCTTATCCTCAAAATGATGCATTGCAATAAAAGACTTATACTTAAGCCAATCTCCTGACTTAGCATCCTTAGGAAAATCCCGAGGAATTCTTTTCAGTCTATCCTCAGGCCAAAGTTCACCAAACAATTCCTTGAAATTTTCAGACTCAACAATGCTCTCAAATCCTTTTGTATTGAAATAAATCTCATCACGAATGGCTCGTAAAATTTTACTCTCAGGACGAAAAACACCCCCAGCCACAAAACTTGAGCCAGGTTGTAGATGCACATAATAGCCCGCCATTGGCGATTTTCTTCCTCCATTTATCAAATAAATTCCAATGTGGTTTTTATAAGGACTCTTGTCTTTCGAAAATCGCACATCACGATAAATACGGAAAGTATAATCGGTTGATTTTGTAAAATTAAATCCCGTTTCAACATGTGATAAACCTTCCGCTAAACCAATTACAAGCTGTTCCAGATTTTTTCGCATCAAATCATAATCAGCTTTATGAGCTAAAAACCAATCTCGATTATTATTTTCTATGAGTTTTCCCAGAAAATCAAATATTTGCTTTCTTTCTTTTTTCAACATTGTCATTAATCAATTCTTTTAATACCTTTGGCGAAGGTAATTCAACTAAACAAATACCTGCATCATATTTACACTTTTACAACATATATCATAAAAGTATGAAGAAAAACTACTTACCCTTACTAATTATCATTTTAGCACTAAGTATTAGTAAAATAGCGACTGCTCAAAATGCCTATTGGGTCTTTTTCTCCGATAAAAAGGATGTGCATTTCAACCCTTATGAATACTTCGACAATAAGGCAATAGAGCGAAGAATAAGAAATAATGTACCTCTAAATGACCCCAGCGATTGGCCCTTAAATGAAACCTATGTAAAAACGGTAAGCAATATAGTGGATTCCATTTCCGGACAAACACGATGGTTTAATGCATTGGCTGTAAAGGCGACCAACGAACAAATCATGCAGTTGCAAAAACTCTCTTTTGTTAAACAAATTGAACCCATGGAGTATTATGCTATTTCTGCATCAATAAAAGGCTGTGACAAAAGCATGGAACACTACAACCTTCGTCGAAAACAGCTCGATATTCTTGGGAAAGACGATTTTGAAAAAGGTGGTTATCGAGGAAAGGGAGTGCGAATTGCCATTTTTGACGGTGGTTTTCCAGGAGTGGATACAAGTCCGGCTTTCCAATCGATACGAGATGAGCATCGCTTGATTGACACATGGGATTTTACAAAAAACAAAAAGTTTGTATTTTACTCTATAGCACATGGTACCGAAGTAATGTCGAATATTGGAGGGCAAATAATTCAAGATGGAGATACAGCAAAATATGGTTTAGCCACAGAAGCTGAATTTCTTTTAGCTAAAACCGAGGTATTAAGAGAACCCTACTCTGAAGAAAAAAACTGGCTTATGGCCGTTGAGTGGGCAGATAAAATGGGTGCCGATATTATTAATAGCTCATTGGGCTATACAAAAGACCGATATTTTCGTTCTGATATGGATGGAAAAAAAAGTCTGGTAGCACGAGCCGGGAATATGGCGGCTCGCAAAGGAATATTAGTGGTGAATGCTGCGGGTAACGATGGTGATAGTCGATGGTTTATTATTGGCACTCCTGCCGACGCAGATAGTGTGCTGGCTGTAGGCGGCATTTCTCCCAGTGATGACTATCATATTTCATTTAGTTCCTATGGCCCCACAGCCGATGGACGCATGAAACCCAATGTTTGCGCCTTTGGCACTGCCATAGTTGCCAATCCTGATGGTCTTGAAATAGAAGTAGATGGCACCTCTTTTGCCAGTCCGCTTATCGCAGGCTTTGCCGCTTGTGCTTTACAAGCAAATCCGGGAATTAAAAATATGGATCTTTTCCATTTAATCGAAAAGTCGGGTCACCTTTACCCCTACTTCGACTACGCTCATGGGTTTGGCATTCCACAAGCCTACTACGTTATTAGCAAGAAAAAGAAGCCCGTTCAGAAAAATTTCGAATGCGAAATCAAAGGAAATAACGTTAAAATAAGCATTCTAAATTTTGACCAGTATCATATTGGATCAGCCCAATTAATGTACATAAACGTAGTAAAAAAAGATGGCACACTATCTTACTATAAGGTGATTAGTGTCAATCAAAGAGAGTTTAGTGTAAAATTTTACAATCAGTACTTCAACGAAGATTTGGAGAAATTTACTATTTATTATCAAGGATATATTCAAGAATTAGCATTATAAACATGAAGAAATTAGCAATTATTATCAGTATCATTCTTAGTTGTACCTACGTATTAAATGCGCAAACGGTATTATTAGAACGACACGTAATTTCGGACTCAACAAAAAGAGCTTGGGGTCCGAATTTATCTCATTATATGCATTTTTATGGTGCATTCGGTTTTGTAATGCCAAATGATGATTACAGTTGGAGTCCTATTTATTTTGGAAAAGCTTCAAATTGGGAATTGGGACTACGTTATAAAAAACGAATTACCAATTGGTTGGCCGTAGGAGGAAATGTATCATATGATTTTTTTAACTACCGAATGGAACAATCCAAATTTAAAACCCTGCCCGACACACTGATGTACGACAAACAAAAAATCACAGTACACAATCTCAGCTTACAACCTTTTATACGGATTAACTATGGAAGACGAGGAAATAAAATTGGGAATTATATTGACTTTGGTTTTTTCTATAATGCCATTCTATCGAGCAAAGAAAAACAAGAAGGCACTCCCGCAGGGCTCGATAAAGTAATAATTAAAAACCCGGAATATATGCCAAATGATTATTATGGTTTTTATACCAATTTCGGTTTTGGTCATTGGGTTATTTATGCAAAATATAATTACATGGGAATCATTCGTGGTGACTCAAGATATTCAGATTTACCTAGACTCACCATAGGATTGCAGATTGGGTTTTTCTAAAGTTACGAGCGCATTTTTGCATTCTAAAATAAAAGTGAACAAAATCGATTTTCTTTCGTACAAAACCAACAATATACACATTAAGAAAAACATAGCACAAACATTTTTTTAACATAAACCATACAAAACAGAAGAAATAAAACAAGCTTTCTTTCCAAATAATGCGGCTATATAACTGTATTCGTAGTATTTATATATTTTAGAAAAAGCTATAGCTTAAACCAAAGAAAGCCAAATATTATTTCGTCTTTAATATAGAGTTCGATGATAGACTCAAAACAAAGAAAACTAGAAAGACTTATTGAAGGTTGTCGAAAAAACGACCGGAAAGCCCAAGAGGGTCTGTATAAGTTGTATTTTGGTTTGATGATGAGTATCGGAATGAGGTATTGTGGAAATTGGAATGATGCTATGGATGTGGTTAATGCAGGTTTCCTCAAGATATATACAAAAATCGATAGCTATCAGGGAAAAGGTTCATTTGAAGGATGGATGCGTCGAACAATGGTTAATACAGCTTTGGATTTTATTAAACAAAATAAATCTACCGACAGCAATATTGACGATGTGAATATATATGACCAAAATCTATATATTGACAATGATGCAGAATTTGAACTCAGTAAAGAAGAAATTTTAAAAATAGTTCAAGAATTACCTCCCATGAGTAGAGCTGTTTTTATGCTTAATGTAATTGATGGATATAAGCATAAAGAAATCAGTGAAAAACTGGGAATTAGTGAAGGTACTTCTCATTGGCATTTGCAAAATGCCCGAAAACTATTAAAAGATAAAATAACTAATTATTTGAACACTTAAGAATAATATGTCTAAGAGCAATATAGAACAATTAATAGCAGATAAACTTCAAAGTCTTAGCTTTGATTTTAAGCCCGAATATTGGGATGCAATGAGTGAAAAGCTCGATGCTGATTGTGCAAAAACAAAAAAATGCAGCACAACAAGCATTGGCAGTTTTTATAGTGCAAGTTTATTAGTGGTATTTTTCGGTATTATTTCCATTTTACTATTTTCCCCATGGGAGATAAATAAAAGTATCGACACGTATAGTGCTACTACAATGGAAATATCAGCAGATAAAAACGTATCCCCTATTCAGCACAGCCCTGAAACAGCTAAGCAAGTAATAGTAGAACAAGAGAACAAAAACATTGAAACTAAGCCTAGTATTGACAACAAATCGAGTAATAATAAGAAAGCAACTGTTTCTAAAAGGCGTAAACATCATAAAAAATCTGCAAGTAAAAAAACTAAAACGATTTCAAAAAACAATACAAACCAGAGTGTGATTAATGACGAAGGCTCTAATATCGACACCCAGCTTGCGTTGTCGAAAAATGAAGACATCTCCTCGAAAAACCCAACTACAAAAGAAGATTTACAAGTGAGATCTGAATTTGATAATACGGAGATTGAGCAAGGTATCACCACTGACACTTTAACTACGAATGCTGATTATACTTACGAAGCAGAACTGGGGGACGACCTTCCAAAAGCGGAGGAAAAAGAAGCGCAAATAAAGATTCAAAAGAAACCCGTTCCGGTAAAACATGTGAGAACAAGAAGTAAGCCAGTGAAGAGAGTTTTCAAAAGAAAACGTGGCTTACTCTACCGTTTAGGCATTAGAAAATAGTATAAAGATTTACCCATGATAAAAAGGCTTGTTGTTAATTTTTACAACAGGCTTTTTTCTTAACTTCGGTTTTAGAATTTTGACAACAATTTTTAAAATATGAAATTATATAGCTTACTAATCATCACCATAATCACTTTCCTACTTGCATCATGCAATAGTGATAAAACACAAGTAAATCAAGAAACAACGGCCAACGCTCCCCATCTTAAAATAGCAATATCAAAAGCTAAGGGAAGTAAAGGTTATTTACAGTATGGGAAATGGCTCCATAAATTAGATTCGAATATTCAATACTTCGACTTATATCATATACCAATGGATAGTGCACTCAACATACTCACACAATGCGATGCATTAATAGTTAGTGGCGGACCCGATGTTGATCCAGCCCGCTATAATCAAGCATATGATACGGTTTTATGCGGAACTCTCGATTATCGGCGCGACTCATTGGAATACGCACTAATCGGCTTAGCTTTAGACAAAGAAATGCCTATACTAGGAATTTGCCGAGGAGAGCAAATACTGAATGTTTATTTTGGAGGAAGTCTTATTCCGGATATACCTACGGCAAAACCTAATAATGTTGGGCATCGATTTAATAATATCGATAGCAGCCTGCATGCTATTACATTGATGGACACAAATTCTCTTTTCAAAATTTGCAATGAAAAAAGTGGCATCGTAAACTCAAACCATCATCAAGCAGTAAATCGATTAGGTAAAAATTTAGTAGTTTTGGCGCGCACAAACGATAGTATTGTAGAGGCTATCGGTTGGGAAAATCCTGAAGGAAAAAGTTTTCTTCTTGGTGTGCAATGGCATCCTGAATGGCTTAAAAGAGACAATCCTTTTTCTGAAAAAATTGGCAAACATTTTATTAAGGAAGCTCTTAAATTTAGAAACAACAATACAAATTAAGTTATACAATTATGACAAAATGGTCACTTGGTTATCAGCTACTTAAGTATTATGTAGGAACTATATTTCGTTTATTCAACAAACGCTTAGTAGCTAATGGCTTGGAAAATATTCCCAAAAAGAAACCCATTATTTTTGCACCCAATCATCAAAATGCATTGATTGACCCCTTGGCCATTATTTTCACATCATCAAAACAACCTGTTTTTCTAACACGTGCTGATGTTTTCGCCAAACCTATTCTACTTAAGATATTCACCTACATCAAAATGCTTCCTGTTTATCGAATAAAAGATGGGGCTGCAAACTTGAAAAACAATGAGTATATTTTCAATAAAAGTGTGGAAATACTCGAGGCCAATGCTCCTATTGGACTTTTTCCTGAAGCCACACAAACTGACAAACGACGTTTAAGAACACTAAAAAAAGCCGTTCCCAGAATCGCATTTATGGCCGAAGAGAAAAATGATTTTAATCTTGATTTACAGGTAATTCCCGTGGGAATATACTACGATAACTACTATCATTCAAATGTAGATATCTTCGTTAATTATGGCAAGGGGTTTACCATTAAGAAATATAAAGAGCGTTATTTGGAAAATCCTCAAAAAGCATATACTGAATTTAGGGAAGAATTGTTTGATCGTATTGTTGAATTGATAATTCACATTCGTGATTTAGAACATTATAATGTTTATGAAAATATGCGTCTTTTTTATCGCTCAAGCATGAAAAAGAAACTAAAACTTGGAAATAGTGTTTATGATAATTTCAAAACGGATAAGGAGACCATTGCTATTGCCGAAAAAGCTTTTTTGGATGGAGATAGCAATATAGAGGTTTTTGACAATCAGTATAACAGACTGGAACGAGGGCTAAAGAAAAAAGGATTTAGCATTCTCGATTTTGATCATATATGCCCTGTTAAAACCATCGCCTCTTCCCTATTGCTCATATTCGCATTTCCCATATTTTTATTTGGTTTTCTCAATGCTATCCCCTACTATCTTTTAACCCTGAAGTTTGTTAAGAAATTAAAGACCAGACAATTTGATTCGTCCTTTAAATTTGGTATTTCCGCTTTTGTATTTCCCATTATGTTTATGATTCATGCCCTCATTTTTGGACTTATTACTGGGCAAGCAATATGGGGCGTTTATTATTTCTTTGCAGCTTTAATCTCCACAGTTGTAGCTAATAAATATCGTTATTTATTTATTAAAGTTAAAAAACAATGGGCTGTATTATTCCTGAAATGGTTTAAAAATAAAGAATTTAACAGTATTATTAAAACTCGTGATTCTATTTTAAGCTTTTTGAATACCGCATTTGGAATGGATAATTAAGATTAATTACCTCTTTGCTTTCTTTTTTTCTTCATTGTTTGCAGACGCAACTTCTTCTTTTTAGGCTTTGTACTCTTTTGTTTTTCAGCTGTTTTAACTACAGGCTTTGGCGTCTCTTGTTTTTTATAACTCTGTTTCTTTGGCTTAATTATTTTACCAAACTTATCACGCAAAACAACGACTTCAACCTTCTTCTCAACTTCAGGCAGCACCTCACATACACAACGAAAACCAATCCAATCTGTTGGCTTTTGAAACTGAATATAATTTACATTTCCCAATTCATACTTCTCATTCCAAGCAAATCCCGTTGTTACAATAAAACGGTCCAGCATTTCGGCAATATTTCGCGATGAATACTGAAAAACATTTAGATTATCGTAAGGCATTGCAAGGTTATACATCATTTTATCGTACTTATCGTCATCTTCCCTCAACTTACCAATGCTTTGAAAAAATGCACCCAACAAGAGATTCCACTCTTTTTTTGTGGGTAAGCGATACCTAAAATTCATAGGATATTGCCTCCTCTGTTTTTCTGTTTTAGAGATTGTGGCATAATGCAATTTAACCATATCTGTACGCCATTTGCAATACTCAGTCACCTGCATATAATTCACATTAATAAGAGGATAATTAAAAAACCGAGGGTTTCTTATATGAATATCAACATCGTAAATCTTCTCATCATCAGCCGTAACAACCCAGGAGCGAGTAAGCATGGTTTCGTAATAAACACTATCCCACGTAAATGCTTCTTGCAATTCATCTAAAATCCCCTTATCTAATCCCCACAAAGGCAACTGAGCAATCGTGTCATGCATTTTAGGAGAATAGGAATGCTTAATTGCCGAAAGAAATTCCAAATAATCAATAACACGCACGGGAACTTTATCAACATAAAATGAATCGTTTAGCATAAGCGTACCAGGAGGGATTTCCTTGAAAAGCCGCTTCTGCCTTGGGGATGATGACATTAATATCAACCACAAAAATCCAAAAATAACGATAATCCTATAATTCACAATGCAACTTATTGATGTACAGTTTATCGTTTGTACGGAGAAAAATAAAAATTGTTTTGTTTTTCTTTATTTTAAGTCAATTTGTTAAAAATACACAGCTCATATTAGAAAAAACACAATTATAAACTTTGCAACAAAATTCCATTCCATCCGTAGAAATTGAGATTAAGCAAATCGTAAAATAGCGTACTTTTACGAGATATTAATAGCAATATTTAAATTATGCCCAAACCCACAAAATTTGGAACTTTTGCAGGAGTTTATACCCCTTCGGTATTAACCATTCTTGGTGTGATTATGTATTT